>CAZTYY010000001.1:0-56069 GCA_964617785.1 uncultured Desulfobacterales bacterium
ACGCAAAAAAAAAAAAAAAGTATAACCTCAAAAGGATTATTGATGTTGCATTTTTCAAAAAAAATAAACAGTATATTTGATCAACCGATTATTGCTTTGAGTATTTTTTTCGTAGCTATAATCGTCGCCTCCATTTTGTTCCTATCATCAGAAGATATATTTAAACCTGATCCGCTTGATAAAATTTTGAAAACCGGCGAAATCATATTTCTTACAAGAAACAATGCCCACTGCTACTATTTTTACCAGGATGAGCCCATGGGCTTTGAATTCGACCTTGCAAAAGCGTTTGCAGACTACCTGGGAGTAAAACTGAAAATTAAGGTTTCGGATAAATGGGAAGAAATGATCCCATCATTGAAAAATGGAAAAGCTCATGTGATCGCAGCAAGTTTTACCGTTACGCCAAAACGAAAAAAGCATGTGGCATTTTCCAATGGATACATGAAGATTCATCAGCATATCATAACCGGCCGACATGAACGTAATATAAGAGGGGTCGCCGACCTTGACGGTAAAAAAATATATGTAAGAAAAGGAACCTCCTACCAGGAAAGGTTGGAGACAATCAAAGAAACCGGAATCGATTTTGAAATCGTCGCTCTCGAAAACATACCGACCGACGAATTGATCAGACAGGTTGCAAGCGGTCAAATTAATATTACAATTGCCGACACAAATATCGCCAAGCTTGCCAGACGTTATTATCCCAAGGTTTATGTCGGTGAAACGATCAGCGGTGAAGAACATTTAGCCTGGGCCGTAAATTTGAAAGCTGATGAATTGCTTGACCAAATAAACGATTTTTTTCAAACAATTAAAGAAGACGGAACCATAGATCGAATATACAAAAAGTATTATTCAGGTATCGATCGATTCAATTATTTAGATATTAAATCGTTTCACAGCAGGATGATATCAAGGTTGCCTAAATATGCGCAGATCATTAAAGACGCTTCAAAACAATACAGTCTTGACTGGCGACTAATCGCCGCTCAAATCTATCAGGAATCACATTTTCGACAGTGGGCGAAAAGCAGCGCTAATGCCTACGGGCTTATGCAGCTTACCCGAAAAACCGCAAAAAGTCTTGGCGTTAAAAATATTTACAGCCCGGATGAAAATATTTATGCGGGCGTCAGACACTTAAAGAATCTCTATGACCTGTTCGATAATGCAGAAGGCGCTGACCGACTTTTTTTAGCGCTTGGTGCATATAATATAGGTCAGGGACATATAAGGGATGCCCAGCACCTTGCCCGGAAGCTTGGTTTAGATCCTTTAAAATGGTCGGAGCTTTCAAAAGCCCTTTATCTTCTAAACAATCATAAATACTATAAAGACTCAAAATACGGTTATTGCAGGGGAGGACAGACGATTCAATATGTCAGACAAATTATGATATACTATGATATACTGAAACATCAGGGTATTGATTTTGATCTTCGCCAAAAACAACTTCCCAGTGGTTTTAAAAGACTGCCACGGCTGTAAAACAAATAAAAATATTTTTTTAAGAAGCCACAAAAGGATTGAAGCGCTTTTCCTGTCCTATTGTCGTCTCAGGGCCGTGTCCACAGTGAACCCTGACATCATCCCCAAGAGGAAAAAGCTTTTCTTTAATACTGGATATCAGTGTATCGAAGTTTCCGCCCGGAAAGTCAGTGCGGCCGACGGATCCGGCAAAAAGTGTGTCACCGACAAAAACATGTCCATCCGAATAAAGAGACACGCCGCCGGGTGAATGGCCAGGGGTATGAATAACTTTCAGTTCTATATTTCCAAAAGCAATTGTTGACCCGTCGGCAATTTCGATATCAGGCGCCGGCGAATTTTCAGTAGAAAGACCAAAACCGGCAGCCGTCTCAGTCAGCATACTCAGCATCGGCGCATCTGCAGGATGAATCATTATTTCGGCACCTGTGGCCTCCTTTAGTTTCCGATTTCCGCCCACATGGTCAAAGTGACCGTGAGTGTTTACAATATATTTTACTTTCAGCTTCAATTCCGCAAGAGCAAGCAGAATCCTTTCGGTTTCATCTCCCGGATCAATGACCACTGCCTCCAGTTTCTCCTCACATCCTGCAATAAAGCAGTTCGCCATTATCATTCCTACAGGTAGTTCTTTTATAATCACTTCGCGCTCCTTTTTTTCGCCTGCTCTATTAATTCCACCAGACTTGTGATTTTCGGTTTTGGCCTTGCTGTTTCCAGCGATTTAACATCTTCTTCCGAAAAATTATCTTTCAGGTATGTCAGTATGTCGAAAATTTCCCACCAGCAGTCTATAACCTTCCAGCAAGGCAGCCGGCCATCGCTTCCATAATCGAGGCAATATTGAAATGTTGTCCGACTGCCAAGTCTGGGGCATCTTCGTTCAAGATTATCGGTGTCGATTGACATACGCCAGTTAATATTACCGGCTTTTTAACAGTTCAGGTTTCGGAAAATTCTTAAAAACTTTTTCCGACTCTGCGATCTCACTCTCAGGCAGTGAAATATTTTTCAACTCATTTGAAAAATATTTGTCGTAAGCCATCAGGTCAAGAAGGCCATGTCCACTCCAGTTGAAAAGAATCACTTTTTCTTTTCCTTCCTCTTTTGCCTTTCGCGCTTCATCTATAACACAGGCCAATGCGTGGGTGGTTTCCGGAGCTGGTATCAAGCCTTCCGATCTTGCCAGAATAATACCGGCTTCATATGCATCGAGCTGAGTAATGGCTTTTGGTTCTATTAACCCTTCTGAAGCAAGCTGGCTGACCGTGGGTGCCATTCCATGATACCTGAGACCTCCTGCATGAAACGGCGGCGGTACAAATGTATGTCCCAGGCTGTACATGGGAAGGAGTGGTGTGTATCTGGCAGTATCTCCATGATCATATACAAATGGAGCCTTTGTTAAAGTCGGGCAACCTGCCGGTTCAACGGGGAAAATATCGATTTCTTTTCCGTTAATTTTGTCAAGAACAAATGGAAAGGCAAGACCCGCAAAGTTACTGCCTCCGCCGGCACACCCGATAATAACGTCCGGATAGTCACCTACTTTTTCAAGCTGCTTTTTTGCTTCGAGACCGACAATCGTCTGATGCAACATCACATGGTTTAAAACACTGCCAAGTGAATATCTTGTACTTCCTGTTTCATCACTTACAGCAGCTTCAATAGCTTCACTGATTGCTATTCCGAGACTTCCCGGAGTAGCAGGATCTTTTTCAAGGGCTTCTTGACCGGCCTTTGTTTCACGGCTCGGACTTGCAACGCATTTTCCTCCCCATACCTCCATCATTGATTTACGGTAAGGTTTCTGGTCAAAACTGACTCGCACCATGAAAACTTTACATTCAAGGCCGAACAGGGAGCAGGCAAATGACAAAGCGCTCCCCCATTGTCCTGCACCGGTTTCGGTTGTTAGCTTTTTGATTCCAAACTCACGATTATAATATGCCTGAGGAACCGCAGTGTTCGGTTTATGGCTGCCCGGAGGACTCACACTTTCATTTTTAAAATAAATTTTTGCCGGGGTATCCAACGCTTTTTCCAAAGATAATGCACGAACAAGCGGTGATGGACGCCATATACGAAGAATGTCGAGTACTTCCTCAGGAATATCTATCCACCTCTCGGTGCTTACTTCCTGCTCAATAAGATTCATCGGAAAAACCGGTGCAAGCGCTTCCGGAGTAATCGGGTTTCCGTCCGGTCCAAGCGGCGGATTCATTTTAATGTCAGCTAAAATATTATACCATTGCCTTGGCATTTCATCTTCTGTCAAAATGATCTTTCTTGTTGTCATATCCTACTCCTTGTTGTTGTTGTTGTTTTCAAGCATTATCCGGATACTGTCAAGAATTCCGTTTATAAAAGACCCGGAGTCTTCCGCCCCGAATTCCTTTCCAATTTCTATTGCTTCGTTAATGGAAACTTTTGATGGAATATCCTCACAATGTAACATTTCATATACGGCTATACGCATCACATTTCTGTCCACACATGAAATTCTGCTGATTTTCCAGTTACTGGAATATTGCTTAATAAGCGTATCAATCTCTTTTCTTTTCTTTTTTACACAGATAATAAGAAATTGAAAAAAAGGCAGAACTTTACTGGACGGATTAAAATTCAGGCAAAACGACTCTAGTCTTTCTTCAGAGTCGTTTTGGCTCATATCCATATCAAACAGGGCCTGCAAAGCAAGCTCCCGCGACTTGCGTCGATCACCCATGAGCTACTTGTTTAACACCTCTATTAGGTTTGCCATCTCAATAGCTGATATGGCTGCGTTCCATCCCTTATTTCCAGCTTTTGCACCGGCTCTTTCAATTGCTTGCTCAATGGTGTCTGTGGTGATGACACCAAAAATTACCGGAATCGAAGATTCCAGTCCGACAGCAGCAACGCCTTTTGATACTTCTGCACTGACATAGTCAAAATGGGGTGTTGCGCCCCGGATAACTGCGCCAAGACATATAACGGCGTCATATCGACCGGTATCTGCCGTTTTTTTTGCAACGAGCGGTATTTCAAATGAACCGGGAACCTTTACAATGTCAATATCCTTATCGTCGGCTCCATTTCGCACAAGTGCATCAACTGCACCACTGACAAGCCGGTCTGTAATAAAATCGTTAAAACGGCTTACAATAATTACAAATTTTTTGCCTTCAGCATTCAGGCCTGCTTCAATTATATTTGGCATTTATTCCCCCCCTGCTTCTTTGGAACGCTTTTTGCTGAAATATCTCAGCATATGTCCCATTTTATACTGCTTGCATTTCAGATAGTTTTTGTTGAACTCATTAGGCTCAATTTCAATGGGCACCTGTTCAATGACGCTTAATCCGTATCCTTCGAGTCCTATCATTTTTCTTGGGTTGTTAGTGACCAGCCTCATTTTTCTAACCCCCAGATCCACCAGAATCTGGGCACCGATTCCATAATCTCTCATGTCGGCTTGAAAGCCGAGTTCCTCATTGGCCTCAACAGTATCAAGGCCGCCTTGCTGCAGCTCATAAGCTTTCAGCTTGTTGACAAGTCCGATTCCACGTCCCTCCTGGCGTAAATAGAGAAGAACGCCGCCACCTTCCTTTTCCATCAGTTCCATGGCTCTGTGAAGCTGATCGCCACAGTCACATCGAAGAGAACCGAAAATATCGCCTGTCATGCATTCTGAATGAACACGGACAAGCACCGGTTTTTCAGAATCTATTTCCCCTTTTATTAGTGCAATATGAAGAAGATCATCCAGTTCGTTTTCATAAGCTATCATCTTGAAATCACCGCCAAACACAGTAGGAATAATGGTTTCAGCCGCCCGTGAAACAAAAGACTCTTTTCTGATCCTATACTCCACAAGGTCTTCAATGGTGCATATGCCGATACCATGTTCTTCACTGAATTTTTCAAGAGAAGGCATCCTGGCCATTGAGCCGTCATCATCCATGATTTCACAGATTACAGCATATGGTTTCAGACCTGCAAGACGCGCCAGGTCAACCGACCCTTCGGTCTGACCGACACGCACCATAACACCGCCTTTTCTGGCTCTTAAAGGAAAAACATGGCCCGGCTGGACAAGATCATCCTGTTTTGCATCATCTGCAATTGCTGTCAGAATGGTTTTGGCCCTGTCAGCAGCTGAAATACCGGTCGTTACCCCGTGCCGCGCCTCAATGGAAACCGTAAAGCCGGTTTGATACTGGGAGGTATTGTCATTAACCATCATCGGCAGTCCCAGTGCATCTAGTTTTTCTCCTGTCATCGCAAGACATATCAGGCCACGGCCATATTTTGCCATGAAGTTGATGACCTCCGGCGTCACTTTTTCGGCGGCAATGGTAAGGTCTCCCTCATTTTCACGATTTTCATCATCGACGAGGATTACCATTTTTCCTTCATTTATATCTTTAATTGCTTCGTCTATACTAATCAGTGGCATTTTTAATACATCTCCTTAAATCTTCTATTTCAAAAAACCGGTCTTGGCCAGAAATTCGATGTCAATTTCTGTTTTCTTTGACTCCTGTGTTTCTGGACCTGTTGAACTTTTCCGAATAAATTGTTCGACATATTTCCCGATCATGTCTGTTTCAATATTTACGGTTGCACCCACTTTTTTAAAACCTACCGTTGTCAGGCCTGCTGTATGCGGAATAATACTTACATCAAAACTGTTTGATCGACAATCGTTGATTGTCAAACTTATACCGTCAACAGCCACGGACCCCTTGCGTATCAAGTAGCGGGCCACCAATTCCGGAATACTGAATGAAACAATAATCGCATTTCCCAGATTTTGTCTGCTTTTTATCGTTCCTGTTCCGTCAATATGTCCGGAAACAAGGTGTCCGTCCAAGCGATCAGAAAGACGAAGAGCGCGTTCAAGATTCACCCTTTCTCCAATACGGGCGTGACCCAAGTTCGTTAACGAAAGGGTTTCAGGCGCCACGTCCACTTTAAACTGGCTTCCTTCAACCTTAACGGCAGTAAGGCATGCACCGTTTACAGCTATACTGTCGCCTATTTTTGTATCGTCAAGATCAAATTCAGCGTTAAGCGTAAAACAGCTTCCCCGACCCGATGACTGTATACCGGTTATTGTACCGAGCCCTTCTATTATTCCCGTAAACATTGCTAAGCTATATATCCTTCTATCATTACATCATCATCAAACAATTTAACGCGCGTATCTTTTATCTTTATGCCCTGGTCAATCGTATCAGGCCCGGGCCCCCTGCAGATCGGTACACCGTCATCTCCGCCGAGTATTTTCGGGGCATAAAAAAAACATATTTTATCGACTACTCCTGCGCCAAGAGCTGATGCAGATACACGGCTTCCGCCTTCTATCAGTATGCTGGTTATGCCTTTTTCACCCAGGACCTTCATTAAAGCATCAATGTCGATCAGCCCATTCTCTTCATTCAGTTCTACTATTTTTGCCCCTTTTTTTTCAAGAAGCGTTCTTTTTTTTTCCAAATATTTACATCCGGTAACAATGATCGTATCAGCATCTGAATCGAGATTGAGTATTTTTGCATCTTCATCAATTGACAATTTTGAGTCGAGTATGATCCTTGTCGGGTCTCGCCCGTCAAAATTATCCAGTCGAACAGTCAAAGAAGGGTCATCTGCGGCAACGGTTCCGATGCCGACCATGACAGCATCAGCATTATGTCGAAGCCGGTGAACAAACCGCCTTGATAAGGAGTTTGTAATCCATTGTGAATTTCCGGTCCGACTTGCAATTCGCCCGTCCAGAGTTGCTGCACACTTTAAAGTTACAAACGGTCGCCTGGTAAGTGAATGCTTGATAAAACTTTCATTCATTTTTGCAGCTTCATCTTCACATACACCGGTTACGACATCGATGTTTTTTGTTTTTAAGAAATCACCTCCCCCACCATTCACGTTTGGATTCGGATCCTTCATGGCAAAAACGACACTGGCAATGCCTGCATCAAGAATTTTTTTAGTGCATGGCGGTGTCCTGCCATCATGATTACATGGCTCAAGTGTTACATAAAGTGTCGCACCTTGTGCAAATTCTCCCGCATCATCTATGGCCATAACTTCTGCATGGGCTTCACCGGCCTGTTTATGCCATCCCTTACCGATAACTTTTCTATCCTTAACGACAACAGCGCCCACCATTGGATTGGGGGATGTGTATCCAATTCCTTTTTCAGCTAACGCCAGAGCCATTTTCATGTAGTTGACATCAAAATTCATTTTTTGCCATTTAAAAGTGTTTTCAATTCATCCACAAAATCATTTACATCCTTAAATTCACGATAAACAGATGCGAATCTGACATAGGCAACCGCATCCACCTCCTGGAGCTTGTCCATAATTTTGTTACCGATAATGCTGGAATCAATCTCCTTTTCTCCTGTTTCCCTCAAGTCTCGTTCAATCTCATCAATAAACGCTTCAATAACATTTACGCTTATTTTACGTTTTTCGCAGGCTCTGAGCATTCCCGAACGAACTTTTTCACGGTTGAAGACTTCGCGTCGGCCATCTTTTTTGATAAGCATAACAGGAATTTCTTCAATATGTTCATAAGTTGTAAATCTTCTTTTACATTTTGAGCATTCCCTTCGTCGTCGTATAACATGGCCGTCTTTGCTTAACCTGGAATCGATGACCCTGTTATCAGGATCGCCACAGAATGGACATTTCATAACTTTTCTCCCTGTGCTTGATTGTCAAGTCTCATTAATTGAATATCCGCTTCTTTCAACATATCTTCGGAGATGCTGTCTGCATACCCCTCAATATAATATATGTTTTTGATGCCTGCATTAATAATCATTTTAGCACATATGGAACATGGCAGATTTGTGCAGTAAAGAGTGGCTTCCTTTATGGAAACACCATGAAAGGCCGCCTGAATAATCGCATTTTGCTCTGCATGAATACCCCGGCAAAGCTCATGCTTCTCACCGGAAGGCACATTAAGTTTTTTCCTAAGACACCCGGCCTCACTACAATGTGTAATGTTGACAGGCGCCCCGTTATAGCCGGTCGAAAGAATACGCTTGTCCTTAACAATCACAGCACCTACAGCTCTTCTAAGACATGTTGAACGCTTTGCCACCAGCCTTGTAATATCCATAAAGTAGGTATTCCATGATGGTCGAGCTTCATTCTGCGGCATAACCGGTTAATCCTCTATTCCTGAATAAATTGGAAACGCTTCACACAGTTCAACAACCTTTTTGCCTGTTTCTTTGATTACATTTTCGTCTTTGCTGTTTTTCAATACAGCTACAATCAGCTTGGCTATAGTCTCCATTTCCCGGACACCCATTCCCCTTGATGTCAGAGCTGGTGTTCCAAGGCGTATACCGCTTGCTACAAACGGACTCTGTGTGTCAAACGGTATCGTGTTTTTATTTACCGTAATGCCGGCACGTCCAAGCGCAGCCCCTGCATCTCTTCCTGTGATATTCAGACTGGTCAAATCAGCGAGCATCATATGATTATCGGTCCCTCCCGACACCAGGTTGACGCCTTGCGCTGTCAAATGTTTGGCAAGGGCTTTTGCATTGTCTACAATGTTTCTCTGGTAAACTGCAAATGATTCTTGCCCTGCCTCCATGAAAGCAACCGCCTTGGCTGCAATAACATGCATTAAAGGCCCTCCTTGAATTCCCGGAAATATTTCTTTATTTAGTTTTTTTTCGAAGGCTTTTTTAGCAAGAATCAAACCACCGCGGGGGCCTCTCAGGGTTTTGTGTGTAGTTGATGTAACAAAATCGGCAAACGGGACCGGTGATTGATGAACACCGCCGGCAACAAGCCCCGCAATGTGAGCCATATCAACCATTAAATAAGCCCCGACTGATTTTGCAATATCAGCAAACGCCTTGAAATCCAGAATGCGGGAATATGCACTGGCACCTGCCACTATCAGTTTTGGCCTGTGTTTTTCTGCAAGATAAGCAACCTCATCATAATCGATGGTTCCGGTTTCTTTTTGAACACCATAATGGGCAAAATTGAAAAGCTTCCCTGAAAAACTGACAGGGCTTCCATGGGTCAGGTGTCCTCCATGTGACAGGTCCATCCCAAGAATGGTATCACCGGGATTAAGAATCGCAAAATATACCGCCATATTCGCCTGTGAGCCTGAATGCGGCTGAACATTTGCATATTCCGCCTCAAAAAGGTCTCTGGCTCTGGCAATGGCCAGGTTTTCGACAACATCCACATATTCACAGCCGCCGTAATATCTTTTATCAGGATATCCTTCGGCATATTTATTTGTGAGTACACTGCCCTGAACCGCCATAACTGCCGGACTGACGATGTTTTCAGAAGCAATAAGCTCCAGGCTGTTTTTCTGTCTGTCAAGCTCCTGAAGGATCACATTGGCAATATCAGGATCAATTTCACGAATACACTTAATGTTCAATTCCCTTTTCCCTTTCACTTTTCTAAATCGTATCAAACTTATCGAGCCGCGCCTGATGCCTTCCGCCTTCGAATCCGGTTTCAAGCCAGGTTTTTACTATTTCTATGGCAAGTGTCTCTCCGGTAACCCTGCCCCCCAGCACCAGAATATTGGCATTATTGTGCAACCTGCTCATCCTTGCCGAAAAAATATCTCCACAGAGCGCAGCCCGTACATGTTTAAACCGGTTTGCAACCATCGACATTCCGAGACCGGTACCACAAATCAGGACTCCCCGTTCAAACTCTCCTGATGACACAGCGCCGGCTACTTTAATTCCGAAATCGCTATAATCGACTGATTCAAGGCCACTGGTTCCTGCGTCTGTCACCTCTATGCCGGCATCTGATAAAAAGTTTTTAACTGTCTCTTTCATAGGAAAAGCGGCATGGTCGCTTCCTATTATAATAGGGGTTCCGCGGTTCTCCATTATTTTTCCTTTATATATCATCCATAAAAGTTATAGGGTGGTACGCCCGGCTGGATTCGAACCAGCGGTCTTCAGCTCCGGAGGCTGACGCCTTATCCTCTAGGCCACGGGCGCACTATTCGGCACATTTATTTTTAATAATTAATCGCCGGGGTTAAGTCAACCTTCTTCATATTTTAACCCATCCTTTTTCAATGGCTTCCATTGTCTCCCCAACAAGATAAAGCGACCCTGCTATGCAAACAGCATCCTCAGCAGATGCTGTTTCAACTGCGTATTTTACGGCTTCCGGCACATCAGAAATGACCCTGACATCAGATACCATACTTTTTGCCACATGATACAGTTTTTCAGGTGCGAGACTTCGATCGATTTTAGGACGAGTTAGAATCACCTTTGAACAATGGGGCAGAAGATGGCGCAGCATTGTCTTGTATGACTTGTCATCAAGTATTCCAACAACCAGGGTCAGGTTCCTGTCCTTAATGTTTTTAGATAAAAATTTTGAGAGAATTTTTACGGCAGAAATGTTATGTGCGCCGTCAATCAGGATAAAAGGAGAGGTGGAGACTATTTCGAGCCTTCCCGGCCATATATTATTTTCAAGCCCTTTTCTGATATTTAAAAGTGTAATATTCTGCTTCGCAATTTGGTCGGTACCTTCTATTAAAAGCTCACATGCTGCCAATGCGAGTGCGGCATTATCCTTCTGATGGCTGCCATGTAACCCTGTACAAAGATCACGCCATGTATGATCAATGCCAAGATAGGAGAACCCTCCTTTTGTATTTTTACGAACACTGAAATCGGTTTTGAATTCAAAAAGCCTGGCGGATTTTTCACCTGCTATCTGTTTCAGTACAGCTCTGCCTGCTTTCTGCGTTACACCGGTTACCACCGGCGTCTCCTGTTTGATAATGCCCCCTTTTTCAAAAGCAATTCGGGCGATTGTATTACCGAGGTACATCTGGTGTTCTATGGAAACATTTGTTATGATAGAAATTTTAGGACAAACAATATTCGTTGCATCCAGCCTGCCGCCCATTCCGGTTTCGATTATCGCCCAGTCAACATTCTTTCTGCTGAATTCATAAAAAGCCATTGCTGTTGTGTACTCAAAAAAGGTCGGCTCCCGGTCGCCATAGTGAACTTGCTTAACGGCCTCAAAGGATTCAACAACATCTTTGTCGGAAATCATTTTTCCGTTTATACATATTCTTTCATTAAACCTCACAAGGTGAGGAGATGTGTAAAGACCAACATTGAACCCGGCATAATGCAGTATGGTTGCCAAGGTGGACGCGACAGACCCCTTACCATTTGTTCCGGCAATATGTATACAGGCAAAATTGTTTTGGGGATTTCCTATCCCTTCAAGAATGTTTCTGATGGTGCCCAGCCCAAGCTTTATCCCGAACCTCCGGAGGCTGTACATTGCCTCAAGGCACTTTTTATATGTATTTGCTTCAATCATAACAAAAAAAAACCCGGAAGAACGGAAAGTATTCTGTCCGGGTTTTTAAGAAATAACCTTTCTATTCCTTATCTGAGCTTTATCTTAATTTTCCGTATTTTTCTTTTGAAATGGCTATTCTTTGCCGTCTCAGAGCTTCTCTCTGTTTTCTCCGTCGATGTTCACTTGGCTTTTCATAGTTCTTTTTAAGCTTCAGTCGTTTAAAAAGACCGTCATTCTGAATTTTTTTCTTTAATATCCGCATGGCCTTTTCAAGGTCATTATCAAGAACTCTTACCTGAATTTCTTTCACACTTCTCGCCCCTTTCGTTCCATCATTAAAAATAGTATGTTATGATGGTTATTTAAAACCGAATTTAAAATCATTCTATATATATTATAATAAATGGTTTGGCAAGAAAAACTTTCTTACAGTTTTGAAACAAGCTCTTCGGTAACTTCTTTTACACTGGGCGCACCGTCCAGCGTGATATATTTGATTTTTCCTTCTTTTTCAGCAAGGTTTTTAAAATAATAGGCTGATGCCAGTGTGCCTGTTTCCACATCATAATATATTGAGTGACGTTTGTTTATCGCCTCTTCATCCTGGTCATCCGCTCTTGTTGTCAGTTCATCTCCACAAACTCTACATTTGTCTCCATCCGGCTTGATGGCATCAATAAAGATATTGTTCGGATGGTTGTTGTCGTTAGCACAAAGCCTGCGCCCCATTATTCTGTTTTTTGCAATATTCCGGTCCAAAACTATTTCAGCGACAATATCCAGTGCGATACCAGCCTGTTGTAGTGATTCGGCCAGTTTTTCAGCTTGGGTTTTGTTGCGTGGGAAACCGTCAAGCAGCCATCCTTTTTTACAATCATCCTGCTGAAGACGATCAAGTATCATCGGAATGGTAATTTCATCCGGAACAAGGTCTCCCTTGTCAATAAATTCTTTTGCTTTTGATCCCAGCGCAGTTCCGCCTTTGATATTTTCTCTGAAAATAGCGCCGGATTCAATATGCGATATGTTATACTTGTCTTTTAAGATTGAGCCTTGTGTGCCTTTGCCGCTGCCGTTTGGTCCAAAAAACAAAACGTTCATGTTGCTCTCCTTTAACTTTCTAAGCTTTGATGGCTTCGTAAAAAGTCCAATATCTGCATTGCGCTTCATCCCTCGTCACTGCGACGTACGCTAAGTACGCCTCATTCCTCGGGATTCGCGACGCCCCCAGTTTAAGCCGGGCTTGAACTTTTTTTGTTGCCATCCCAAATTGACTTTAAATTTCAACGTTTCGCCTTACTATCGGAAAGGAGGTTTTTTGTCAAGGGATGGAAAAAATCAAAAAAATCATCAAAACGCTTGACACATACCCATTCATATTATACCGTATAAAAAATTAAAGGTCCTGCCTTTGAAAATTTTTGTTTGAATCTGCAAAAACAACCTGATTTCTTTCAATGCTTGTAACCAATTATATTAAAAGAAATGGAAAACGAAAAATTAAATAAAATAATAAGAAAAATTACCGGCTTTTATCAGACCAAAATCAAACCTGCTTAGCGTTCGAAATAAAAAAATGATGAACATGCTTGAAAAACAGGAAGGTGGTAGTGATTTCCGGGTTTTTCTAACTTGAAAAATAACTGATTAACGGAGCAAAATTAATGAACATTGTTGAATTAAAAGAAAAAAAGATCGGCGAATTGACGGAAATGGCCAGGGACTTCAAAATTGAGGGGGCTGCCGGGCTCCGCAAACAGGAACTTATGTTCGCCCTGCTTCAGGCGCAGATCGAAAAAGACGGTTTGATCTACGGACAGGGAACGCTGGAAATTCTTCCCGATGGTTTCGGCTTTTTAAGATCGCCGCAGTATAATTATCTGCCCGGCCCTGATGACATTTATGTCTCGCCGTCACAGATCCGTCGATTTAATTTAAAAACCGGCGACACGGTTTCCGGACAGATAAGGCAACCAAAAGAGACTGAAAGGTATTTTGCTTTATTGAAGGTTGAAGCCATTAACTTTGAAGACCCTGAAATCGCAAGAGAAAAAATCCTTTTTGACAACCTAACACCTCTTTATTCTAATGAAAAAATGATGCTTGAAACAGATCCTGAAAACTATTCCACACGCATTATGGACTTAATGACGCCAATCGGTTTTGGTCAAAGAGGCCTGATTGTTTCACCACCCAGGTCAGGAAAAACAATGCTCCTTCAGGCAATTGCGAATGCTGTTATTAAAAGCCATAAGGATATCATTCCATTCGTGCTTCTTATTGATGAGCGTCCTGAAGAGGTAACGGATATGGCCCGGTCCGTTGACGCAGAAGTGATCAGTTCAACTTTTGACGAGCCTGCAGAGCGCCACGTCCAAGTGGCTGAAATGGTTATTGAAAAAGCAAAAAGACTAGTTGAGCATAAAAAAAATGTGATTATTCTTCTGGACAGTGTGACAAGGCTCGCCCGGGCTTATAATTCGGTAATGCCGCCCAGCGGAAAAATCCTCTCAGGCGGTGTCGACTCCAATGCACTTCATCGTCCCAAACGGTTTTTTGGTGCAGCCCGTAATATCGAAGAAGGAGGAAGCCTGACAATCATCGCAACAGCATTGGTGGATACAGGAAGCCGGATGGATGAAGTTATTTTTGAAGAATTCAAAGGAACCGGCAACATGGAGCTGCAACTCGACCGCAAACTGTCAGACCGGCGCCTATATCCTGCAATCGACATTAACAGATCAGGTACCCGAAAAGAAGAATTGCTTCTTGATAAAGATGTTCTGAGCAGGATATGGGTTTTAAGAAAACTCCTGGCCACATTAAATCCTATTGACAGTTTAGAATTTTTACTTGATAAAATGAGCGGAACAAAGGATAATAAGAGTTTTTTAGATGCAATGAATACATAAAATGTTTTTAGGAGGTTGAAACAACAATGAAAACCGATATTCATCCTGAGTATTTTGAAGCTACTATAAAATGCGCGTGTGGTAACGCATTGCAGGCAGGTTCTACAAAAAAGGCTCTCAAAGTTGAAATCTGTTCAAAATGCCATCCGTTTTTTACAGGCAAGCAGAAATTGATAGATACAGGCGGCAGAATTGACCGATTTCGGAAAAAGTACGCTAAATTTCAGAACCAGGAAACAACAACATAGCTTAACAATAATTTACCGGAGATTCAAAACAGGATGCCCAAACTCGAAAAAGTATTCGGGTTTGATTAAGGTATTTTGATTCTCCGGATTTTTTTTATTATTTGACCGTCTCGTAAAATATTTAAATTGGCATGGCAAAGAAAAAAGCTCAAGTTCAAGGCATGCAAATTCTGAGAAGTGAGGCGTACTTATAATATGTCGAATGAACTCAGGATGCAGCATAACAAAGAAATTGGACTTTTTACAAAGCCCTCATAGTTTTTTCTATGTTTGATAAACTAATAGCTGTTGAAGAACGATTTGAAGAGCTTGAAAAACTGCTCAGTGATCCTGAAATTATTCAGGATCAGGCAACATATCAGAAGTATGCCAAGGAGCACTCTGTGCTCAATAAAGTTGTTTCAGTTTTCAGGACATATAAGCAAACACTTTCAGAGCTTGAAGACAGTAACGAACTCTTAAAGGACGGTGATCCGGAAATAAAAAAACTGGCAAAAGAAGAGATAGAAACACTTGCCAAAAAAAAAGAAACGCTTGAACAAACGATTAAAACACTTCTGATACCCAAGGACCCGAATGATGACAAGAATATAATAATTGAAATAAGGGCAGGCACCGGTGGAGATGAAGCGGCGCTGTTTGCAGCAGATCTTTTTAGAATGTACAGCAGGTATACCGAAAATCAAAACTGGAAGATGGAAATAATTAATCACAATGGTACTGATGTTGGAGGGATAAAAGAGGTTATTGCCATGATTCACGGCAAGGGAGCCTACAGTTCTTTTAAATATGAAAGCGGTACTCACAGGGTTCAGCGAGTGCCTACAACCGAAGCGCAAGGAAGGATCCACACTTCTGCTGTGACGGTTGCCGTTCTTCCTGAAGCAGAAGATGTTGAATTAGATATTGATCCAAGCGAAATTAGAACAGACGTCTTCCGTGCAACAGGACCTGGCGGCCAAAGCGTTAATACAACAGACTCGGCTGTCAGGCTGACACACCTTCCAACAGGCCTTATTGTTACCTGCCAGGATGAAAAATCGCAGCATAAAAACAAAGCCAAAGCAATGAAAGTGTTGCGTGCCCGTCTTCTTGATGCAATGATTCAGGAACAAAATGATAAGCGGTCGGAAAAAAGAAAAAGTCAGGTCGGAAGCGGGGACAGGAGCGGCAGAATTCGAACTTACAATTTCCCTCAGGGCAGAGTAACGGACCACCGTATTGGACTCACACTATATAAGCTTGACAGTATTCTTGAGGGAAATATCTTAGAGCTTCTGGATGGACTCACCACATACTATCAGGCCCGGGCTATGCAAAATGAAGAAGGAAGGTCAACCCCTGAAGCCTGAATGGACAATCCTCAAACTGATTCAATGGACCACATCCTATTTTACATCCCGTCAGATTGAAAGCCCCCGTGTTGCTGCTGAGATCCTTCTTGCTCACAGCCTTGGCATAAAACGCGTAGACCTGTATATTCGATTTGATCAGCCATTGTCGGAAAACGAACTCGCCGATTTCAAGAGCCTGATAAAAAGAAGGGCTCAAAAAGAACCGGTGGCATATATCACCGGATCAAAAGAATTCTGGTCAATCGATTTCAAGGTTACACCTGATGTGTTGATACCGAGGCCGGATACTGAATGCCTTGTTGAAACAGCTCTTGAATATCTTTCCGACAAACCAAATTCATCGCCAAAAAAAATTTTTGAGCCGGGAACAGGATCAGGTGCTATTATTATTGCTCTTTGCTCAGAACATCCGGAACACATTTTTTTTGCATCTGATCTTTCTGTAAAAGCCCTTGAAACAGCAAAAACAAATGCCGAAAAATGCAACCTTGAAAAAACAATACGTTTTTTTTCCGGTGACTGGCTGGCTCCACTCAATCATATCAACGGTCGGTTTGATATAATCATTTCAAACCCTCCGTATATCCCGACAGATGTTATCAAAACCCTTCAGTCGGAAATCTGTGAATACGAACCCCGGATGGCGCTGGATGGCGACAAGGACGGCCTTGCCGCATTAAGACATCTTATCATGTTTGCACATTCATTTCTGAAACCTGACGGATGTTTAATCCTTGAAATCGGTCATGATCAAAAAGACCATATTAAAAAAATAATCACTGATTGTGGAAACTATGAAGATATTCTTTTTAGAAAAGATTATGGGGGCAATTATCGCGTGGTTCACATGAAGAAAAAGTAGTTGCGTAATGACATGTTATCTGTTATGAATGTAAGATTTTTGAAAACCATATCACACGCTTTTTGACCTGTTCCCAGGTGCTTTTTCATGGAAAAAGTCGGCAACAGGGACGATAAAGGCGGAGGAAAAAACTAATTAGAAAAGGAGTACAAAATGGCTAACATTACAATGAGGGAACTTCTTGAAGCAGGAGTTCATTTTGGTCATCAGACAAAACGCTGGAACCCTAAAATGAAGCCGTATATTTTCGGCGCCCGTAACGGAATCTATATTATCGATCTGCAAAAAACTGTTCGAATGTTTAAAGTCGCTTATGATTTCATTGTCAATACAGTTGCTAACGGCAAATCAGTCCTTTTTGTAGGCACCAAAAAACAGGCAAGAGAGTCAATTTACGAGGAATCAAACCGATGCGAGATGTTTTATGTACACAATCGCTGGTTGGGCGGCATGCTTACCAATTTTCAAACAGTGAAAAAGAGTATCGACCGTTTGAATTATCTTAAGGATATTGAAAATGACGGCTCAATCAACCTGTTCCCTAAAAAAGAAAGGCTGCTGCTCGGAAAAGAACGTATAAAGCTTGATAACAACCTCGGCGGAATACGTAATATGAAGAAACTTCCGGGCGCAATTTTTATCGTTGACCCAAAAAAAGAAGCAATAGCTGTTCGCGAAGGGCGCCGGCTTGGAATACCGATTATTGCAATAGTTGACACCAACTGTGACCCTGATGAAATCGACTATATTGTTCCTGGCAATGACGATGCCATTCGAGCCATCCGGCTGGTCTCCTCAAAAATAGCAAATGCATGTATAGAAGGCAGCCAGCTGTATGCTGAAAAAGCACAGGCAAAAGACGATAAAAAAGCCGAAGATGCGCCGGCATCAACCATGCCTGCTGCCGAAGAATTAAAACCCGGCGAACGTAAGGTTATTTCGGACGGTTCTTCCGGACCCGTAGTAGAGATTATCAGAAAAATAACTTCTGAAACTAATCAGCATGATTCTGAAAAACAAAAAGCGACAAAAAGCGAACAAGAACAAACAGGAGAATAAACATGGCAACAGTAAGTGCGGAAAATGTTAAAGAGCTTCGGCAAAAAACCGGAGCAGGCATAATGGATTGCAAGGAGGCACTTTTAGACTGCAACGGAGACATTGAAAAAGCTGTCGATTTTCTAAGAAAAAAAGGAATGGCAATAGCTCTGAAACGTGCCGGGCGCGGGACATCTGAAGGAACGGTTCAGTCTTATATTCATATGGGTGGCAAAATCGGCGTAATAGTGGAAGCCAACTGTGAATCTGACTTTGTTGCAAAAAATGAAGATTTCATCACTTTTACAAAAAATATTGCAATGCACATTGCAGCAACAAACCCAGCAGGCATTGTTCCGGAGGATGTGTCTGAAGAGGTTATCAAAAGGGAAAAAGAAGTTTATCGCGAGCAGGCCCTTGAAATGGGAAAGCCGGAAAAGATGATCGACAAAATCGTCGAAGGCAAGCTGAATAAATTTTATAAGGAATCATGCCTGATGAACCAATCCTATGTGCGTGATCCGAATATAACAATAACTGACCTTTTAAATGATGTGATCGCAAAAATCGGTGAAAATATTAAAATCAGTCGCTTTGCAAGATTCCAGATAGGAGAATAAAATCATTGTCACATTCACGCTATAAAAGGATTATGTTGAAATTGAGCGGTGAAGCTCTAATGGGTGACCAGAACTTCGGAATTAGTTCGGAAATGATTAAATATGTTGCCAATGAAATCCGGTCGATATTTGACCTTGGAGTTCAAATCGCCGTTGTTGTCGGCGGAGGTAATATCTTCAGAGGAATTGCCGCAAGTTCATACGGCATGGACCGAGCTTCTGCTGATCACATGGGAATGCTTGCAACAGTGATCAACAGTATCGCACTTCAGGATGCCCTGGAGAAAAAAGGGATTGAAACAAGGGTTCAGTCTGCTATTTCCATGCACGAAATCGCTGAACCCTATATCCTTAGACGTGCAGTCAGACATCTTGAGAAAGGACGAGTGGTTATTTTTGCCGCGGGTACCGGAAGCCCTTATTTTACGACAGACACAGCAGCAGTTCTGAGGGCACAGGAGACACATGCCGAAATCCTTTTAAAGGCCACAAAGGTTGATGGTGTTTACGACTCGGATCCGGTAACCAACAATAATGCCAAATTTATAAAAAAAATTACTTATATGAAAGTGCTGGAAACACAGCTTCAGGTTATGGATATGACAGCCATATCACTGGCAATGGATAATCGGCTTCCGCTTTCTGTTTTCAGCCTTAAAAAGAAAGGGAATATGAGAAAGGTTGTCTGTGGAGAAACTGTGGGAACTCTTATAAAAGGCTGACCAGGGGTAATGTCGTACTAAAATTGTGAAATGTCCAAGGCGTATCCAGAGAGGTGAAAAGCCATGACAGAATCGATTTACAGCGAAACCAGGGAGAATATGACCAAAGCAGTAACCGCCCTTGAAAACGAATTGAAAAAAGTTAGAACAGGCCGGGCTTCTCTAAATCTTCTTGACGGTATCAGGGCAGACTACTATGGGACGCTGACTCCGCTTAATCAAATGGCTTCCCTTTCTGTGCCCGAAAGCCGACTTATTACGATACAGCCTTGGGATGTAACTGCCATCAAGGAAATTGAGAAGGCCATTTTAAAATCAAATCTTGGGTTAACGCCTGCGAATGACGGTAAACTGATTCGAATTCCGATCCCGCCGCTGACTGAAGAACGGCGCAAGGAAATTGTAAAGCTGGTCCACAAAATGTGTGAAGATAAAAAAGTCACCATACGTA
The DNA here is from genome assembly GCA_964617785.1 of uncultured Desulfobacterales bacterium. Classification (GTDB taxonomy): domain Bacteria; phylum Desulfobacterota; class Desulfobacteria; order Desulfobacterales; family SURF-7; genus JAFDJC01. The sequence continues at coordinate 20,053 of CAZTYY010000001.1, forward strand.
ACACAAGACGGGATTCAAACGAGATGTTGAAAATGCTGAAAAAAAACGGCGACATCTCGGAAGATGACAGTTTCAAAGCCCAGGACAAGGTGCAGAAAATAACTGACCAACAGATTAGCCTTATTGATGACACCTTCAAAAATAAAGAAAAGGAAATACTTGAATTCTGATACTGCTTCGGGTGAAAGTTCAATCCCGGATCTTGCCACCGTCCCTGAACACGTTGCAATTATCATGGACGGAAACGGCCGATGGGCCAAAAAACGTCTGCTGAACCGTATTAGAGGACATGAAAAAGGATCCGAAACAGTCAGGTCAATTGTAAGAGCCAGTCGTAAAATCGGCATAAAATATTTAACCCTTTATGCATTTTCAACCGAAAACTGGCAGCGACCCAAGGCAGAAGTGAAAGCACTGATGCATCTGCTTGAAAGGTTTTTAAAAAAAGAACTGCAGGAGATGCAGGACAATAATATAAGGCTTTTTACAATCGGCCAACAGGAAAAACTTCCGGAAAAAGTCCGTGCAACGCTTCAGGAAACCATGGCTCTAACGGAAAAAAACAACGGCATGCAGTTGAACCTGGCTTTAAGTTATGGAGGACGAGCGGAAATAGTCAGAATGGTCCGTTTGGTTGCCAAACAAGCTGTTTCCGGTGAAATAGCAATGGATGCAATCAACGAAGATGTTGTGGCCAGCAATCTTCATACCGCTGATATGCCAGATCCTGACCTGTTGATCAGGACAAGCGGAGAAATGCGGATCAGCAATTTTTTACTTTGGCAGATCGCATATTCTGAAATTTTTATTACAGATACGCTGTGGCCGGATTTCAGCCAAGAAGAATTCTTTAACATTTTGAAAAAATTCCAAAACCGGGACAGGCGATTCGGAAAAGTAAATACGTGAAATCGGACTTTACAGATTAATTAAACTATGCACCTAAAACGATGGCTTTCGGGAATAGCAATTCTTCCGATTCTTATCCTGATGATCCTTCATGGAAGAACTGCATTCAGTCTTTTTATTTTAACGGTATCATTTATCGCGTTACGGGAATATTTTCGTATCGTCTATAACAAGACAGGTCGGCCTTTGCTCAGCCTGTTGCCCGGCATAGGTTTTATAACATGCCTGTTAATAACAGCAGCGGCCCATTTTGGGTTGTTTCATCATGTATCCTTTCTGATTGTCGTAAACATTCTTCTGATCGGACTTGTAGGGACTTTCAGATTCAAGGCTGAGCCTGATTTTCTCGATGCTGCCGCAAAACAGCTCCTGGGCATTATATACGTACCGCTTCTTTTGTCCCATGTAATTCTAACAAGAAGCGGTCCTGACGGCGCAGAATGGGTCTTTCTCCTTTTATTTCTTGTTTTTTTTGGCGACATCGGCGCCTTTTATGCGGGATCGTATTTCGGACGTACCCGGCTTTGTCCTGCAGTGAGTCCCGGTAAAACAGTTGAAGGCGCTTTGGGAGGACTTGTCGCCAGCATTGGAATCGGCATACTTTTCAGATATTTTTTCCTGCCGCACCTTTCTTTTGGCCCGTGTTTACTGCTTTTCATCTGCGTCGGTATAATAGGCCCTGTTGGAGACCTGTTCGAATCAATGCTCAAACGAAAGAGTGATGTAAAAGATTCCGGTACTATTATGCCGGGACACGGGGGACTTCTGGATCGCATTGATGCTGTATTGTTTGCCGTACCTGTTGTGCATTATTTTAAAACTTATTTAATGTGAACAAAAAAAGCAGGATTCATTTAATGAAAAATCTTTCCATACTAGGCTCAACCGGCTCCATCGGGCGGAATGTTCTGGAGATCGTTTCTATGTTTCCTGAAAGGTTTTCTGTTAAAGGTCTGGCTGCAAAAAATAATGTTGAACTCATTAAAAAACAAATAGAAAAATTCAACCCGGAAATAGTAAGCCTTTTTGATGAACAGTCGGCAACCAGGCTAAAAAAAAAATTGTCCGGTTCAACATCCGTTGAAATCGTATACGGTAATAGCGGTTATTGTGATGTTGCCGGCCTTGATGTTTCGGATACGGTTGTTTCATCCATGGTCGGCGCCGCAGGACTCCTACCGACTATTGAGGCTATAAAAGCCGGGAAAGAAATTGCTCTTGCCAATAAAGAGACACTGGTAACTGCAGGCGAAATCGTTATGGCGCTTGCAAAAGAAAACAATGTGCGTATTATCCCTGTTGACAGCGAGCATAGCGCTATTTTTCAATGCCTTGCAGGTCAGAGAAAAAAAGATTTACAAAAAATTATTCTCACAGCTTCAGGTGGTCCTTTCATTGACAGGCCCGAAGATACTTTTGGCCTTATTAAGCCGGCAGATGCCCTGAATCATCCAAACTGGGAAATGGGTAAAAAAATCAGCATTGACTCTGCAACACTTATGAATAAAGGGCTTGAAATCATAGAGGCCAGATACCTTTTTAATGTACCTGAAGATAAAATAGAGGTCATCATTCATCCTCAGAGCATTGTCCATTCAATGGTGGCATATCAGGATGGTTCTGTGCTGGCACAATTGGGTATTCCGGATATGAAACAGGCGATTGCTTATGCACTGTCATTTCCGGAACGCCTTCCCATAGGGCAGCCGGTCCCTGACTTTACCACAATAGGATCGCTTGCTTTCAGGAAACCTGATTTAAAAAAATTTCCCTGCCTGGCAATGGCTTTTGATGCCTGCAGGGAAGGGGGCACGCTTCCGGCGGTATTAAATGCCGCAAATGAAATAGCGGTTCAGGCTTTTTTAGAAAAGCGGTTATTGTTTCCGGAAATACCGGACTTGATAAAAAAGACAATGGACAGGCATCGTATTGACACCAAGCCGGATCTTAATGTAATCATGGAAGCTGACAGATGGGCGAGGCAAGAAGCTGAAAACATAATAACTAAGGAGACTTAAACCTGGCCGGAATCAACCGGAATATCAATAAATGACCGATCTCCCAGGTATTTATCATGGATTATATACTTTCATTTGTCATAGTACTCGGCGTGCTGATTTTTTTTCATGAATTCGGCCATTTTCTAATTGCCAGACTGTTCGGTGTCGGTGTTGAAAAATTCTCCCTTGGGTTTGGCCCGCGGATCATCGGTAAAACCATAGGTCTTACCGAATACAGACTTTCAGCCATCCCTCTCGGCGGTTACGTAAAAATGGTAGGGGAAGAACCGGATGTGGAACTTCCTTCAGAAGATATCCCTCTTTCTTTTACACACAAGTCCGCAATTAAACGAATATGCATCGTTGCTGCCGGCCCGATTTTTAATTATCTGTTGGCCATAATCATCTTTTTCGGTTTTTTTCAAATATACGGCATAAGGGTGCTGGAACCTGTCATCGGAACCATTGAAAAAGACTCTCCAGCCCAGATAAGCGGCCTGAAAGAAAAAGATCGTATCGTTGAAATCAGTGGAGAGCATGTTCAAAAATGGGACGACATGGCAGATATTATCCAACAAAGCCAGGGGAAGACAATCGAGCTGACGATCGTAAGAGACGGCACCCTCCTTGTGTTTCAGGCAGCGCCCATCATCAACCAGTCTAAGAATCTGTTCGGAGAAGATATTGAACGATATATCATCGGCATTACAGCTTCAGGAGATGTTATGGAAAAGGAACTCAATCCTTTACAGGCATTATCCGAAAGTCTTGTACATACATGGAATATTTCGGTGCTGATGATTAAAGGGGTTTATAAACTTATTAAGGGAGATATTTCAGCGGACAATCTCGGCGGCCCGATCATGATAGCTCAGATGGCGGGCGATCAGGCAAAGGAAGGGGTGGAAAACCTCATTTATTTTATAGCGTTCATCAGCATTAATCTGGCGATACTCAACTTTCTCCCCATACCCGTACTTGACGGAGGGCACATCCTCTTCTTTGCGATTGAAGCGTTGAGGGGAAAGCCTTTAAGCCTGAGGGCAAGAGAGATGGCCCAGCAAGGCGGCATGTTTATATTGATTTTACTGATGGTATTTGTCATTTACAATGACATCATGCGATTGAATCTTGACGACATACTTCATTTTTTCAACTTAAAAGGATAGGGATGGCGGCCCAGCTCGAAATTACATTAAAACCTGCTCTTTTTGATGCAGAAGGCGAAAAGATCCGGCAGAAAGCGGAAAATTATTTCAATCTACAGCTTGACAGCATCCGGACAATCCATGTTGTCACAATAGATACGGACCTTTCAGCTACCCAACTTGAAATCATACGAACCGAACTGTTTACAAACCCGGTTACACATATATCCTCTTTTTCACCGCTTGACCTGGACTTTGACTGGACTATATGGGTGGGATTCAGGCCGGGTGTCAGGGATAATCCGGGCAGTACGGCTGTTGAAGCCATGGAAGATCTTCTTAATATCCGCATGGGAAAAAATGAAGCTGTATATACATCCAAACGTTACTGCATTAAATCCTCCAACCTGACACTTGAAGGAGCTGAAATAATTGCAGGTGAGCTGCTCGCAAATGACATCATCCAGCAAACTAAAATCTTTTCAAAAAAGGAATGGGACCCGGACAAAGGAACAGGGTTGATTATTCCAAAGGTTTGCCTGGAACATGTGCCAACCGTATCCACCATCCCCATAGACAGCGATAAAAGTCTTCAAAAACTGAGCGACCTAAGGAATCTTGCGCTAAATCCAAATGATATCCCCGTCATCAGGAACTATTTCCTTAAAGATGAAATTTTGGCTGAAAGGTCTAAGGTCGGGCTTTCCGACCCCACAGATATTGAACTTGAATATATTTCTCAGGCAAGAAGTGATCATTGTAACCACAACACATTCAGGGGCCGCTTCCATTACCGGGATGCGATGACAGGTGAGACTGAAACCATTGACAACCTGTTCAAGACCTGCATCGAAGCACCGACACTGGCTTTAAAAAGCCAAAAACCGTGGGTGATTTCCGTGTTGTGGGATAACGCAGGCGTGGGACGTTTTGATGATGATCATTATTATGTTATCACCGGTGAAACCCATAATTCTCCTTCCAACATGGAGGCCTACGGCGGCGCAATTACCGGAATTGTGGGCGTTTACCGTGATCCGCTTGGGACCGGAAAAGGCTCAAAACTTGTAATGGGAAGTTACGGGTTCTGTGTGGGACCCAGAGACTATAATGGAAAGCTTAAGCCTCACCTCCATCCAAGGCGGCTTCTTGACGGCATTATTGAAGGGGTTAAGGATGGCGGCAACAAGAGCGGTATTCCAACAACCTTCGGCCAGGTTCTGTTTCATCCCGGGTATATGGGGAAATGCCTTGTTTTTGTTACAGCGGTGGGTATTATGCCGGCTGCAGTTAACGGAGATCCGACTGAAGAAAAAAATACATCTCCCGGGGACCTGATCATCATGTGCGGCGGCAGGGTCGGCAAAGATGGTATACACGGTGTAACCGCTTCATCTGAAACTTTTTCCGAGCATACGCCGGCCGGCCATGTTCAGATAGGAGACCCGTATACGCAGAAAAAGATGCATGATTTCCTGCTTGAGGCAAGGGATGCAGGGATAATCTCTTTTCTTACAGACAACGGAGGAGGAGGCCTGTCTTCATCTGTGGGTGAATCTGCCGAGTTTTCAGGCGGCTGTGAAGTGGAACTCGACAAGGTTCCTTTAAAGTATGAAGGTCTTGATCAATGGGAAATATGGATTTCTGAATCACAGGAGCGCATGACGGTTGCCATAAAACCTGAAGTCCTGAAGCAGTTTATGGATTTATCTGAAAAACACGCAGTAGAAAGTACGGTAATCGGCAGGTACACGGATTCAGGAAAACTTCACATTAAGTACAACAATAAAACCTGTGCATATGTCGATATTGATCTTGCTTCTTCAGGATTCCCGCAATGGGAATTTGATGCGGAATGGCTGTCACCCGAAGCGCGGAGACTGACGGAACCGGTAATCAGTGAACCCGCAGAATACGATGATCTTTTGCTGGACATGCTCAAAAGGCCGAATATCTGTTCCAAAGAATGGATTATCCGCCAGTATGACCATGAGGTTCAGGGAACATCTGTAATAAAACCGCTGGTGGGCGCAGGCCGGGATATAAACTCAGATGCTTCGGTTATCCGGCCAATACTCTCTTCCGATAAAGGACTTGTTTTTACCCAGAGCCTGATACCGGCATACTCAGCAATTGATGCCGGGCACATGACATCCTGCACAATAGACGAGGCTGTACGCAGACTGGTCGCAGTCGGCGCAGACCCTGAAGAGATCGGTGGCGTCGATAATTTTTGCTGGCCGGACATTCAGTATCATCCTGAAAAAAACCCGGACGGAAAGTTTAAAGCAGCCCAGCTTGTGCGTTCCTGCAAGGCTCTCAGAGACACCTGTCTTGCCTATGAAATCCCCCTTCTATCCGGCAAAGACAGTATGTATGTGGACGGGCACCTTGAAGGGCCCTACAAAGAAAAAAGAAAAATTTCAGCCCTTGAGACCATGCAGTTTGCAGCCACAAGTGTCATCAACGATGTCCACATGTGCGTAACAATGGATGCAAAAATGCCGGAAGACCTTGTATACGTATTAGGAACAACCAGAAATGAACTTGGCGGCTCTGAATATTATGAACATTTCGGGTTTGTCGGCTTAAATGTCCCGAAAGTTTTTCCGAATCAATTTAAACCGCTTTATCAGGCACTTAACTGCTCTATCCAGAAAGGACTCGTCGCCTCTGCCCATGGCATTTACCGGGGGGGGCTGTGTGTTCACCTGGCAATGGTTGCAATGGGCGGAAATTTTGGAATGGAAATCGAACTTGCCAAAGTGATATCTGAAGGCGCAGATCGTAACGATCATATCCTCTTTTCAGAATCAGCAGGCCGGTTTATTGTGACCATAGCACCTGATCTTAAAGAAACATTTGAATCTGTTTTCAGCGGACGCCCCTTCTCATGCATCGGAAAAGTGACAAACGAAAATCAGTTAAATATTAAAGGCGTTGGCGACAACACGATTGTTTCATTGCCTGTAAACGAAATGAAATCCGCCTGGAAAAAACCATTTGGAGACCTAATATGAAATCGAGCGTAAAAGCTCTGGTGCTAAGCGGCTTTGGATTAAACTGTGACAACGAAACCGTTTATGCGTTTGAACTTGCCGGTGCAACAGCAGTTCGTGTGCATATTAATGAATTGATAAACGGAAACGTGAGCCCGACAGATTTCCAGATTATGGTTTTTATCGGAGGATTCAGCTGGGGTGACGACCACGGCGCAGGTGTTATTCAGGCTGTACGGCTGAAAAACAATATCGGAGATAAAATTCTGGGATTTATAGAAAAAGGAAACCTTGTCCTGGGAATTTGCAATGGATTTCAGACTCTTGTCAACCTCGGACTCCTGCCGGGCTTTGACAATGACTATAAAACCCGTTCAGTGGCTCTGACATTCAATGACTGCGGTAACTTCCGTGACCAGTGGGTAAATCTTAAAGTCAACGGTAGTGCTTCGTGCATATTCACAGAAGGCCTGGACAACGTGGAATTACCGGTCAGGCATGGGGAGGGGAAATTTTACACAGACGACCTTACGTTAAATCGCCTGAAGGATGACAACCAGGTGGTTCTTCAGTATACGACCAAAGATGGAGTCCCGGCAAAGGGCTGCTTTCCCGAGAATCCCAACGGCTCGATTTTTGATATTGCAGGTATTTGCGATCCAACAGGCAGGATTTTCGGGCTTATGCCCCATCCTGAAGCGTTTCATCACCCAACTTCCCATCCTGACTGGACGCAGCGGAAAGAAGTTGCCAAGCGCAGTAATAATGACTGGATAGAATCTGCAACATCCGGCCTTATTTTTTTTCAAAATGCTGTGAATTATTTTTAGCTATGTTTAAAAAGTAAAACTTAAAAAGGACTATCATGCTGAAAGCTACTGAACCGTTTGAAATTAAAGTGATAAAAGATGAAAAAGGGTTTACTTTAATTGAAGTGATGTTTGCCCTTGCCTTACTTGCCATCGGTCTTTTAGGACTTTCAATGATGCAGATCACGGGAATAAAGAGCAACTCGCTCGGCTATGCTTCAACCCAGGCACACCACCTTGCGGAACAGCATATGGAAATGATCATAAACACTGATTACAATGCACAAGGTATCTCTGACAGAAGCAATAACAATGGCAACCTCGATTCCATTACCGAAACTGATCATTTTAATACAGATGCCGAAGGCAATGCTCTTGATTTGGGGAAATACAACCTGATCATCAACGTTGCAGACAATACACCGATTTCAGATTCAAAAACTATTGTTGTTATAGTGACTTGGGACAATGATCGAAGAATAAGAAAGCTGAGCTGCATCAAAACCCTCACAAGCTAACCTTATTTGCCAAACCGGTTAAATTTTTTTATACCAGCTCTTAAATTTTTTTATACCTTTTAAAAAAGCAATGGGTTTTATCCTAGATATCGGCCAACAACCGAAATTTTTTATTGTTTGCTTTTATGTGTTATTTCAATGCGATAACTTAATATCGTTAACGTTTGTAATTGTTTTTGTTGAATTAGAAAGTCGCTGGCATAAAAATTGTATACTTTCAAGGTAACGTTATAAAAAGGATTTTAGGGAGATTGAAAAAAATGAAGCCGAATACCGGATTTACCTTATTGGAACTCATGGTTGTTATATGTATTATTGCTGTTTTATCGGCTGCTTCAGCACCTAATATAATAAGCTGGTTTGAAGGAAGGAAACTAAGCAGTGCGTCAAGGAATGTACTTTCCGCAATGCAGGCTGCAAGACTAAGGGCGGTTAAGGAAAGGGCTAATGCTGTTGTGACTCTTGCCGGCAACACATTTGAGGCCTTTGTTGATGACGGAGGAGGAGTCCTTGCGAATGCCGGAAATAGTACCCGTGAAGCAGGAGAGACACTTATTAAATCTGGTGATTTCACATCTGTAAATATTACGATTGGGGGACCTGCGCTTGTTATATTTAACAGCAGAGGTTTTGCAAATGCTGCCGGCACGGTTACACTGCAGGACGGCAGTGGGGACCAAAAACAGATATCTGTTTCAATTACAGGAAATTCTCAAATCCTGTAAATATGAAACCAGCGCATATAAAAAAGGAAAAAAGATGAAACGTATCATGACCGAAAATAAAGGATTTACCTTAATTGAACTGATGATAACCCTGGTTATATCATCGATTATTATGACCGGTATTTATGCAGTTTACAGTGCACAATCGACAGCCCGAAAAAATCAGCAAATAGTGGTCGATATGATGCAGAACTTGAGAGCCGGCATCTATTATATGGAAAGAGAAATAAGGGTCGCCGGCTTTGACCCTGCGAAAACTGCCAATGCCGGCATAACCGTAGCTAACCTTTCCGACATACAGTTTACACTGGATAATGATCAGGATGGCAATCTGCTCACTGGCGCAGTATCAGACCCGGGTGAATCGATACATTACATGCTTACAAATGATGGCGATGGAGACGGCATGGCCGTTGATTTAGGAGGAGGCAGTCTTCAACGGCAGGATGGCGCAGGCGCCTTTGAAACCATAGCAAATAATATCGATGCGCTTCAGTTTTTTTATTTTAATGCTGCCGGCGCTCAAACAACCAATGTTAATGCTATCGCCACCGTTCAGATTGCCATGGTGGCAAGAGGAGCAACCGGTGAAACAGGAGGTTACACAAACAATAGAACATACAGTGTAACCTTAATCGACGGGAGCGTTGTTAATGTTCTGCCGGCCCAGAATGACAACATCAGAAGGGAATTGTTAACCACATCTGTAAGATGCAGAAACCTTTAAGCTTACTGGAGGATGCAATGAATAAGGTTTTCAAACATAAAATTAATAATCAAATGGATGATGCCAAAGGTTTTACCATTATCGAGGTATTAATGGCAATGGCGGTTTTGACCATCGGCCTTCTTGCAATAGGAAGCGTGCAGATTTCAGCTATCAACGGAAACAGTACAGGGAAAATGACATCCCAGGCAGCTTCTTTTGCATCAGACCAGATGGAAAGACTGCTTGCGCTTAACTTTACAGATCCGCAATTAAGTAACAATCAACGAACGCAAGGTTCGTATACAATAGTATGGACAATTGCTCCTGTCGCGACTGCGAATACAAGACTTATTACGGTTACGGTCACTTCAGGCAACCCTGCTATGCGGAACAAACGCTTGATACTTAACGGCATAAAGACAGCAAGCATTTGAAAACACAGTTTTTTTAGAAAGGATATATTCTTATGAAAAAGATATGCCCAGCTTTAGGATCCGATTTAGGACCCGATATAGGCTCCAATATAAAAAACGAAAAAGGCTCTGTCATGATAATCGCCCTTCTTATTATGGCACTTTTGACAATAATCGGCGTGTCTGCAATAAATGATACTACTACAGAGCTTCAGATCGCGAGAAACGACGCAATTTATAAGATTAATTTTTTCCAGGCAGACGGTTCTGCAAGGCAGGCCGCCCAGACGTTGGAAGATATGCCAAGCCCTCAAACAGCCCTGATACCTGCAACTGCTACAGTCAACTGGCTTTATAATAGTAGTTTTGACCCTGATCAGACCTGGATTTATGGCACAAACGCTGCGCAATCCGATTTTCCAAGTAATGACGCAGGGTTTTGTGTAGCATTTAACGCGGTTGTCGGAGGAAAAGATATGACGGCATCGACAAATCTTTATGATTATAGAGTTTTCGGACGTTCATCTACCAATGATGGTGACTGTATGGTTATGACAGGATACAGAATAAGGTTTTAAAAAGTTTTTAAAAAGGAGGTACACATGAATACTTTAAAATATAATAAAATAATGGCAATGGAAAAAACCAACCCCATGGACTCAAAGAAGCACACATGGTTTTTTATGCAGAGTATTCTGCTCATTATTCTAATGACAGCTTTTTGTATTTTTTCTTCTGCCCAGAGCGCCTGGGCAGCCGACCATGGAAACACCTTGGCCACTGCCGAATACTTGACGTTAAACACCACTCTCACGCAAAGCGATTGGGCTGATTGGGATTGGTGGTCGGATTCGTCAGATGGTGACTGGTATGAATTTGACGTGGTCGCCGGTGATGTCGACTTTACATTTAATCGATATGAAGGAAGGTTAATAATTTATTTAAGAGACAGTTCCGGTAATGAAATAGTGCGTTATCCAAACAACAACTGGTGGCAAGGAGGATCCACAACCCTTTCCTACACAAGAACAATGGCAGCAGGGAAGTATTATATACAAATTTTAAATACAAGACAAAACGGTTGGTGGGCACCTGCTCCTTCATTTGATGTGATAGTGGACCAGGTCGGCGGCGGACAAGTATATTATCGTGACAGCGACATCGATGGTTTTGGTGATCCAAACGTTTCAAGCGTTTTTATAGGTGCGGCGGAAGCAACAGTAGCAGGCTACGTGTCGGACAATACTGACTGTGATGACAGTAATGTTTTAACATACCCCGGCGCCCCGGAAATATGTGATAATGAAGATAATGACTGTGACGGAAGTGTGGATGAAGGAATTGCCCAGACCACCTATTACCGGGATGATGATGACGACGGGTATGGTGATGCGAATCAGACACTTTCAGCCTGTGCCGCTCCCGAGCACTATGCGGGAGCATCCGGAGACTGTAATGATTCAGACGGTTCTATACACCCCGGAGCATTTGATGTTTGCGATGACGGGATTGATCAGGATTGCTCTGGAAGCGACAGGACGTGCAGTGCATCGGATGTCTGCGCTGACTTGGCCGATATTCCCCTTGAAACCCAGATCGAGTCCGCACCACCGATTGTCATGCTGCTCCTTGACGATTCAGGAAGTATGGCATGGGATGTGGTTTGTCCTGAAAATGGAGGCGAATTCAGCGGAAATTCAAATGTCAACTATGTGGAGGACGCATGGAGGTCCCAATGGGCCGGATACAACGGTATCTATTATAATCCTTCAATGACGTATGATCCATGGCCGGGGACCAATGCAGCATGGCCGGGGGGGACTTTCAGCAATGCAGACATGGACAACCCGCTGGCTCATCCCCTTGGATACAACTGGTGGCACGGATACTATAACGGCGGCACCTACAACATGGATGCCACATTTGAAAATATTGACGGCGTATCGGTTCATATTTCCCATTATTATGTATGGTCAAGCGAAGCCTTGCCCGCGCCCGCGCCTTATCTCGTGAATCTGGAGAAGAACGGCGGTGTTTACGAGGCAAAGTATTACAAGGTCGATGCCCATGGAACCGAGGGCTGGATCGACAACCTGATATTGGACGCCACCCCGCCGGGTGATGTTAAGGTGGATAATCCGGCATCGGACCGGCAGAACTTTGCAAACTGGTTTTCATACCATAGAACACGGGAACTGGTGGCAAAGGCAGCCTTGGGTACTGTGATTACCAATTCGGAAGGTCTCCTGATGGGAATTCATTCCATCAATCTCAGTATCACAGAAACTGTTCAACCCATCCATGCCGATGGATCAGACGAGACCGCATATATACTGGATAAGCTATATCGAGTCAGAGCAGACGGAAGTACGCCCTTGCGAAGAGGTCTTGAAGATGTGGGCCAATACCTGGATGCAGACGATGGTAACACCGGAAACCTCGGGAGTTCGCCCTGGGCGGCTTCCACCGACGGCGGTACCTGCCAGCAGGCGTTTGTCATCATGATGACCGACGGATACTATAACGGAAGCGACCCCACTATCTCTGCCATTGGACATGAGGACGATGATAACGGGGCACCCTATGCAGACACGTATGATGATACACTGGCGGATGTGGCCATGTATTTTTATGAAAATGATCTGAACAACGGCTACAGCAACGATGTCACACTCAACGATGAATTTGATACCGCAGACCATCAGCATATGGTTACTTACTCTGTCTCCTTTGGCCTTTACGGTACAATCAATCCTGACGCTTATCCGGATTGTAAGGCAGAATGCAACGACCCGGCAACCTGTTGTCCGTCATGGCCCGAACCGAACACAGACCCGAGGAGAATCGACGACCTCTGGCATGCATCTGTTAACGGCAGGGGAAATTTTTATGCGGCCACAAATGCACTGGAGCTAGCCGCATCACTTGAAGATATCCTGGAGAATGTGGGCCAAAGAGAAGGCCAGGGTGCGTCGGTGGCTGTTAACACACAGACCCTTGAAGAAGAGACCGCCATGTTTCAGGGAACTTATAATTCAGGAGCTGGCTGGTCGGGCAATCTTTATAGATATGAAATTGCTTCAGGTACCGGTGTCGTGGATGCAGCTCCCACCTGGGCTGCCAAAGACCTGCTGGACACCAAAATAGCTAATGCCGGGTGGGATGGTGACAGAACCATCATTACGTATGATTCTGCAAATACTACAACGATCCCTTTCCGGTACGGCAATTTAAGCCCTGTAATGCAGTCCATGCTGAGCGGGAACCCGACAACTTCTCAAAATCTTGTAAATTACCTGAGGGGCGATGACTCAAATGATGAGGATCATGGAGGCTCGTTCAGGGTCCGACCATCTCTTGGCGATATTGTTCATTCTGCGCCCGTACATCATGGGGATTACATATATGTGGGTGCAAATGACGGTATGCTTCATGCGTTCAACGCCGTAACAGGAGTAGAAGCATTTTCCTATATTCCAGGAATTGTTTTTGAAAACTTACATTACCTTTCCGCACCATCTTATGAACATAAATTCTATGTGGACAACACCATCTATATAGAAACGGTCGGCAGTGTGACCTATCTGGTCGGTGCTTTGGGGAGAGGCGGCAGAGGAATATACTGTATCGACATTTCCGATCCTGCCGCTATTTCCGAGATGGCGCTTCCGACTACCTGGGAGTATTCAGCGTCAACCCTAAGCGACGATGACCTGGGATATACATTCAGCCAGGTATTTATGGTCAAATCAAACGATCCCAGCTATCCAAACGTTATTATCTTCGGCAACGGATATGACAGTGTTAACGGTAAAGCCATGCTGTATGTACTTGATACGAGCGGAAACCTGTTGACAAAGATTGATACAGAAGTCGGTGATGCCGCCTTAAACTGCAACGGGCTTTCCACACCAGCCCTGATCGATGATGATTATGATCATGACGTGGATTATATTTATGCAGGGGACCTTCTCGGTAATATGTGGAAGTTTGATTTGACAGCCTCCAGCGTAGGTAGTTGGCATGTTTTTTATGAGGATGCTGGTGGTAATCCCCAGCCTCTTTTTCAGGCAAAGGATGAAGGCGGACAACCGCAGTCAATCACCGTTAAACCGGCTGTCCTGGACCATTGCTCAAGTGAAGTGGAAGGCGATATCATTGTTTTCGGTACAGGTAAATACATTTCATCAAGTGATTTTGATTCGGAAGATGTGAACACAATTTACGGTATCTGGGATTGGGCGGAAGAATGGGAAGCACAGGGTGAACCAACGACTGATAAGTATCTCGGTTACTTCATGCCGCCATCCGGAGGAATCCGACCTTTGTCGAATGTCAACTTTGCGGGTGTTGCCACATCGCTTCTTGCCCAGACCGAATCTGACGCCACAGGTTCTCTAGAAGGCTGGCGCTATTTAAGCGATAATGAGATCAGCTGGTTTTCACCTGAAGACTGGCTTTCTGACCCAACAAGCAGTGCGTATAATGCAGGAGGTTATGGCGGACACCTGGGCTGGTATATCAATCTGATCGGAACCGGTGAGCGGGTGATTGCAAAACCCATTGTCAGGGCATCCGCAACCGGAGAAGCAAGGGCGATTGTGGTGTCCCTATTACCATCAAGCGAGCCATGCTCAACCGGCGGCACATCAATTCTTCATTTGACATCTGCCTGCAACGGCGGAGGCCTCGACGCCCCGCAGTTTGACTATAATAATGATGGGGTAATCGACTTTCAAGATATGGTTGTCGTTGATGCAAGCAACAACATTGTTGTGCTCACAGATACGAACAGTGACGGCGTTATTGACGAGAACGATATGTCGGCAGGTATGAGCGCCAGTGCGCCGTCTGCCAAGGGACTTGATGATATTTATTACGAGCCGGTCATTCTTAACAACCCGGACAGCAACACAGATGTGTTGTATTTTGGCCCGGGTGCGCAGGAGACAGTTGAATCTGAATCTCTTGGTATGGTTTTCTGGTGGATGAGATAATACTTAAAATGAAATATTTTCGTATAGTCACAAATTATAAAGGAGACGCAATGAAAAGGTTAATCATTATATGCTCTGTTCTGGCTTTACTTTCCGTTCCTTTGTTTGCTGCTGAAAATAATACCCAGACAGCGCAGCAAAGTGAGGCAGCAGCGGTGGAACAGCAGGTAAGAATCATAACAGGGATACAATTAGATTCGTTTGTGTTCGGAAGGGATACTTATCAGATTGCAGAGAATATACAGTATTACTCCGAGAACGGCGGAAGGGTAACAAAGGCTCATTTCCATGAACGTGAAGGGGTTTTAATTAAATTAAACAGCGGCGATAAAATTTTTTATATGAAAAAAATGCCGTATTAATGCCGCTTTTATAACAAAGGCAAACTGTTGAAGAAAACCGGGCCTCCGCAGACGGATGGTATATCCGCCTGCGGAGGCCCTTTTATTTTTGCCCTTTGTTTTTTTATGGTTTAGAATGATTTGCCTATATCAGCCAAACATGATAATAGCCCGGATATTATTATAAGACTTTAGGCAACCGTCAGACAAGATCAGACAGAGGAAATAAAATATGATAAAGCCAGCCGCCGGCACCGCAACTATTATCGCTTTTTTCATTATCATGTCGTGTAAGGCTGATGATAACAAAACCACTGGCGCTGAATTAAAAACTTCTGCTGAGAAATTCAGTTATGCGATGGGCATGGACGTGGCCAATGCCCTTAAAAAGCTTGAGTCTGAAATAGACATTGCCGCTTTTATAAAAGGTGCCACAGATGGCTTTAACGGTACTGAACCCATCCTCGCTCCCCAGGAAATTATGCGCGTTAAAAAAGAAATCGCAGTAAAGGAAAAAGAAAAACAGAAACTGAAAAGAGATGCCCTGGCCCAAAAGAATCTAAAAAACGGAGAAGCGTTTCTTGCTGAAAAACGGAAAGACAAAGACATATTGTCAACCAACAGCGGTCTTCTTTATTGTATGCTGAAAAAAGGTAAGGGTAAAAAGCCTGGAATCGAAGACAAGGTAAAAATTCACTATAGCATAACAGGGATCAACGGAACAGAATTTGACGACTCCGTCATACGCGGTAATCCGGCTATTGTGCCGGTTAAAGGTGTCATACCCGGCTTAAGTGAGGCTTTGCAGCTGATGCCGGAAGGATCCAAGTTCAAGCTTTTCATCCCTCCCCAGCTTGCTTACGGTGAAAAAAGTGCAGGCCCGGGCGGGAAAATACATCCCAATTCCACACTTATCGTTGAGGTTGAACTCCTGGCCGTTGAAAAAGCGGTTGAAAAGTCATGACATTCAAGCATCAGGTTTAAACCTGCTTTTATAAATTTTTTCCTGTTCATCAAGAATTTCATTTAATATTTTAATGTCCGTCATCGGGTTCATCACAACACATCGAAGAACAACTGTCTCTTCTTCGGGTACATTGCGCGAACTCAAGGTCGTACGCGATACAAAGCTGTTGCCCGCCTCCCTTTGAATTCTCTGTACTGTCCGATTAATGGCATTAAGTGTTTTATTAATCTGGTTTTTTCTATTTGCGTCTATGTTTCCCGCAAGTTCGGTCTGAAAGTGGGGCGGACACATTCTGTAAGTCAGGATATTAAGCTCCGGCGGCGTTACAAGCTGGAAAAATGGCCTTTTTATTATTTCAGCTGCAAACTTTTTTGCTGTTTCAATGCCATGATCAATAAGAAGTGCATAACCTTTTGTCCCCATAATTTTTAAAGCGCTGTCAAGTATGAGTGAGTTTGCCTCCCGGGATCCTGCAAGTGATTTAATGCCAAGGTCTACAGAGCCGGGGCGGTTGACATACTTTGCATGATAGGACACTGCATTCATAATTTCAGGGTTCTTGAAATAAACCATGCCGCAGCTCATCGGCATATAAAACTGTTTGTGACCATCTATGGTAACCGAATCGGCATATTTAATACCATCAAGCAGATGCCTGTATGCAGCCGACATGAGAATAGGGCCGCCCCAGGCAGCGTCAACATGAAAGTGTATTCCGTTTTCAGCACACAGTTCGGCAATGTTGCTCAAAGGGTCGACGGAGCCTGTCTCTGTACTTCCTGCAATTCCGACAACCGAAATGATTTCGGTTTTACCGTCTTTATTGATTTCGTTAATGGTTTTTTCGAGCATTGTCATGTCGGCTCGATGCTTTTCGTCAACATCGATTGCAATGATGTTCCTGCTTCCGATTCCCAAAATACCGGCAGCCTTTCTTAAGGAATAGTGCCCCCTGCGTGAAACCAGTATGACAGCCCGCTCAATGCCGTATTCCTTGTATGCGGCAAAAAGGCCTTCCTTTTCCACACCTTTAAACCCGTCTCTTGGTGATAGAAGTGAATTTCTTGCAACCCACAGTGCGGTAAGATTTGCCGTGGTTCCGCCTTCAACAAAACAACCAAGGGTCGTCTCGGTATTTTGTACATGTTTGTTATAAAAAGATTCGCTGTTATCAAAGATCAACCGGTGAATCTTTGCAAGTATCTGTTTCTCAATAATTGATACGACCTTTGATGTTTCAAGTTTTACAACATTCTGGTTCAGTGCGGCAACAATGGTTTTCAGGTGAACCATAAAAAAAGGAATCGCAGATGTCATGTGTCCCACAAAGTAGGGAGATGCGACATTAACCGCATTCGGAGCAATTCCCCTGATCAGGTTGGTAATGACATCTGCAAGCCTTCTCTCCGGATTCTCACTAATTTTCGTATTTTTATATCTTTCGGAAAGTGCTTTCAGGCTGATCTCTTCGGTGATGCCGACATGTTCTTGAAGGAAATCATGAAGGCCGAAAAGAATCTGTTCCATGTACTTTACTATCGTTGCTCTGGCTGCACCATCTTCAAGCCGGATAAATGTTCTATGAAGTGCTTTCCAATCAGCTACAAGTTTTGTGCTTTCTTTGGCGATATTTTGTTTATTCATTGAATTAACAGTCATTTATCGATAACGGCAAACAGAAAACAGTCTCCGAAGGATGAGTTGGTATGAATTTTCAATATATTGATCAACAATATTATTATTCATAGTCACATTATATGCAAAAGATCATTTATTCTATCAAATCAAAAATATAATTTGCAAGAATATATTTGAGAAAATTGTGGGCAACCCTTATTTCTTGACATGGAAACGGTATTATCTTAAAAAAGCAGATCTTTTAGCTGATACAAAAGCTATATACCAGGGAAGAGATGATGTCTGAAAAAAAGAAGCGATTAAAAATATTCGTTTTGATGATAACCGGTGTTTTGATTGTCTGGGTAACCGTATATCTTTTTTTACAAAAAGGTGACAAGGTGCCAACTCCTGAACAGTCGTCACAGGACCAAAAAAATCGGCATCTTTACCCTGGAACGCCTGGTGCACAACAAAATGATGAACAAAATGACACACAAAATCAGATAGATATTTATCTCTATTTCTCGAACCTGGACAACAGCTTTTTATTTGCTGAAAAAAGAAACATTCTCCATCCAGCTGATTCCGCTGATTTTGGCCGGAAAATTATTCATGAACTGATAGAGGGGCCTTGCAACAAATTAGTGAGAACAATGCCCGAAAAGACAGTCCTCAATGCGTTTTATGTCTCAGATGATGGAACTGCTTATGCGGATTTTTCACAAGAGATAAAAGAGCATCATCCCGGTGGAAGTCGGTCTGAACACCTTACCGTCTATTCTATCGTAAATTCAATTGTTTACAATGTGCCCGATATAAAAGCAGTAAAAATCCTTATTAATGGAAACGAGGCCATGACCCTTGCCGGCCATATAGGACTGCGGGCTCCCATCAGGGCAAATATGGTAATGGTAAGATGAAAAAAGTAAAGATTAAGCATATACGAAATATAGGGGTTATCGCCCATATAGATGCTGGAAAGACAACTGTAACGGAACGTATTCTTTATTACACCGGCCGATCCCATAAAATCGGAGAAGTTCATGATGGTGAAGCAGTGATGGACTGGATGGTTGACGAACAGGAACGCGGCATCACAATCACGTCAGCAGTAACAACATGTGAATGGAATGGAATGGAAATACAGATAATTGACACGCCCGGCCATGTCGATTTTACAATCGAAGTTGAACGATCACTCAGGGTACTGGACGGAGCTGTCGGCGTTTTCTGCGCTGTCGGCGGTGTTGAGCCCCAGTCGGAAACCGTTTGGCATCAGGCTGACAAATATTCTGTTCCCAAAATTGCATTTGTCAATAAAATGGACCGGATCGGCGCTGATTTTTTTAACGTCATTGAAATGATGAAAGACCGGTTAAACGCAAGGCCTCTGATCATTCAATTGCCTGTCGGCTCGGAAGACAGATTCAGTGGTGTTGTAGATCTAATAGAAATGAAGCAGATTGTTTGGGATGATGAATCAATTGACGCAAATTTTTCTAAAACAGAAATACCGGACGATCTGTTGACGTCTGCCCATGAGCACAGAGAAAAGCTTGTGGAGTCAGTCGCTGAAGTAGATGATGAAATTATGGAAGTGTATCTGTCGGAAGAAGCAGTAGATACCTCCAAATTACTTGAAGCCATCAGAAAGGCAACCATAGATTTAAAATTTGTCCCTGTTCTTTGCGGCAGTGCGTTAAAAAATAAAGGTGTTCAGCCCCTTCTGGATGCCATTGTAAATTTTTTGCCCAGCCCGGCAGACGTGCCGCCTGTTTTCGGTATAAACCCGGAAACAGGAGAGGCTGTTGAATGCTCTCCTGAAAAATCACATCTTTCAGCTCTGATTTTTAAAATAGCGATGCTCGAGGGCAGAAAACTGGCCTTTGTAAGGATATACAGCGGCAAGCTGAAGACGGGATGCGATGTGTTTAATCCGTCTACCAAAAAAAAAGAGAAGCTTTCAAGACTACTCAGAATGCATGCCAATAAAAAAGAACGGGTTGATGAAGCAGGTGCAGGCAGCATCCTCGGCGTTGTCGGTTTAAAGGAGTCTTCCACAGGCGAGTCACTCTGCAGCAGTGAATATCCGGTTCTTCTGGAACAAATTGAATTTTACAAACCGGTTATTTCCGTTGCAATTGAACCTAAAACCCATAGTGACCAGGAGAAGCTTGAAGAGGTTCTTGACAAATATCTTTCAGAGGATCCGACCCTAAAAGTAAAACAGGACAAGGACACAGGGCAGACTATTTTATCGGGCATGGGCGAACTTCATCTTGAAATTGTTGTCAGCAGAATGCTCAGAGAATTTAAGACCAGCGTGAATGTCGGAAAACCACAGGTTGTATATAGAGAGACAATCGAAAAGAAAGCTGAGGCAACACAAACTTTTGACAGAGAAATAAGCGGCCAACGACACTATGGCGAAGTCAGAATAAAGCTTAAGCCCCTTCCAAGAGGAACAGGCAACAAGTTCAAAAGCAGTATAACAAATGAAACGATTCCTGACGCCTTTATACCGGCTATTGAAAAAGGTGTCACGGAATCTTTTGAAAGCGGTTCGGCAATGGGTTATCCGGTAGTGGATGTTGAAGCTGTGGTTATCGGAGGGTCATTCAAGGAATCGAACGGAACAGAACTGGCATATACCGTCAGTGCTTCAATGGCTGTAAAAGAGGCTCTCTCAAAGGGAGAGCCATTTCTGCTTGAACCTATTATGAAAATTGAAATGCTTGTGCCTGAAGCGTTTGTGGGGGAGGTGATTGGTGACATTAACTCCCGTGGAGGTAAAATCGAAAACCTTGAGCCAAAAGCTGATACTCAGATTATCAGTGCAAGCGCCCCGCTGTCAAACATGTTTGGCTATTCCACTTCTCTCAGGTCTGCCACACAAGGAAGAGGAACTTTTACGATGCAGTTTTCACATTTTGATAAAACTTAATTTAATGCACGCCCGCCTTGTGAAACATTTTTTCCAGATTCAACTGATTGATTACAACGGTACACAATTCGCTAAGAACTTTATCCGCGCCATCCGTACTGATTATTTTAATTCGCTCTCCGCTGCCGCTTATTTCTTCACGGGCTCGAATGTCATCTCCGGTTAGTAGTTGTGCTTCGTAGGCGATCTTGGCTTTCCAGCTGCCATCGATAAAATTGAGCTTAAATGTGTTTAACATCAACTTAAGCGTTACATTCGTTTCATTCGGATTTTGGCTGACCGTTGCCCCCATGCTCTCAAGCCGTTTGCGCAGGATTTGCTGAAATAGTTCCGACAAATCAAACAATTTACTTTGTTCGGGTTTTTTATCAGTATCTGTTTGAAAGGTAAATTTACCCGTAAAATCAGCTAACTGCCCTTTTGCTGCTTTGTCCAGCAAATGTATATCCGAGCGCTTATCGACAAAATCGATGCCGGCTTTTATGCCCTCTAACGTTCTATTTGAAGGCGGCAAATTATATCTGATATTCAAGGCCGGCTTGGCTGCACAGGCAACAATTCCTAAAAAAGACAAGATGATGCACAAAACCGCCAACAGTTGTTTAGTGTTCTTTTTCATACTCGCTCCTCCTCCAATCTCATCTTGAATGCAATTCAGTTCGCTGTTTGCTTTCTCCGATTTAATCGGCTTTTGGGTCAATATCAACGCCGACAGACTTTAAAATTTTCTCGGCTTTCTGCTTTTTTTTCATTGCAGTCAAATACTTAACCGCTCTTTTTAAATGGAATGCGGCATTCCTGCTCTGCCTTTTTTTCCAGTAATACATCCCCAGATAATAATGCGCTTCGCCCAACATCTCCTGTTCGCCATAAATGACTCCAAGGTGGTAGTATGCCTTGGTAAAATCAGGATTTTCAGACAAGAGCTGTTCAAATTCCGATATTGCCTGTTTTGTTTTGCCGAGTTCCTTAAGGGTACGACCGAGATAAAAGCGAACTTCAGAATCACTGGAAGAAGGACTTGCAGCTTCCTTAAGTATGAGATAAGCCTCTTTATAACTCCCATTAAGGAAATACACACGGCCGAGTTCTCTAATTACCGTCTGGTCAAGCGGTTTATTTTCCAAGGCTTTTCTAAGGTGTTTGACAGATCCTATATTATCTCCGGCTCTGGCAAGAACAAGACCGTAACCATAGTGTGAAAGATATTGATCCGGATGGTTTTTAACAGCTGTTTCAAACTTTTTTCTTGCTATCCTTTCTTCTCCATAAAGTGCGGTCAAACGTGTTTGCATAACGATAAATTTTGATGTTTCAGGCTGGGATAAGTCGACCGGCTTTTCTTTTATACATGCGCTTATATAGGCGATCCGGTCTTCGGATGCAGGATGTGTGGTCAGGTATGTCGGTATTTGATCAGACCCATACCAGTTTCTATTCCTTATTTTTTTTAACGTTTTTAAAAGCCCATCCTCTGTATACCCTACTTTTAAAAGATATTTTAGCGCGATCATGTCTGCTTCCATTTCATGCTCACGGCTATATGCCAATGAAATCGATGCGCCGGCTGCTATTGAGCTGACTGTCACGGCAGAGGCCGCAGTAGACGCCCCGCCGACACCTAAAAAGATTCCTGTTGCGATACCTGCAAGGGTCAGAAGGGTTGTCTTTTTTGAGCTTTCCACCATTTCGGAAATATGCCGGCAGGCAACGTGAGAAATCTCATGAGCCAGTATACCGGCCAGTTCATTCTCGCTATCCATCCCTTCCAATAAGCCGCTATTAATAAAAATATGTCCTGCCGGTCCTGCAAATGCATTATAAACATCTTGCCGAATAACATAAAAATGATAATTAAAAGGCGGGGCTGGGAGTTGGGCTACAATTTTTTGTCCTACCCTGTTCACATAGTCTGCTATTGCCGGGTCTTCAATTATGTCATAGTGCTTTAAGGCGATTTTTAAAAATTCTTTCGAAAGTTCTTCTTCCTCTTCTATGGTAATTCCGGCTGCGTTGCCCGGGAAAACACAGCTCCATAAAAAGAAAAATGAAAAAAATATGGTTGATAGTTTGGCAATACAATTCATATGGTTATGTGACCTTCTAAAACACCATCAATCTTCTTTCCAAAGTTTTTGTTTTATGTTAGATAGAATTCCATTATGACACAAATTATTTGCATAGCCAACCAGAAAGGCGGGGTCGGCAAAACGACAACTGCAGTCAATCTGGCGTCCGCCCTGGCAGTCAGATCAAAAAAGACGCTCCTTGTTGACTGTGACCCCCAGGGAAATGCGACAACAGGAATCGGAATTGACAAGGCAGGTCTCGACAAAACACTTTACCATTGTATGATAGGTGAAGCAGCACCACATGAGATCATTATTAACACCGCCATAAAAAAATTAAAAGTCATCCCTTCCAGAGTCGAGCTTATCGGATTTGAAGTTGAGATGATGTCATACCCTTCCAGAGAAAATATTTTAAAAGGCCTGCTCGACCAGGTAAAAGAATTATTCGAGTACGTTATCATCGATTGTCCCCCTTCGCTCAGTTTGCTGACCCTCAATGCAATGACTGCGGCTGACTCAGTACTGATCCCTTTGCAATGTGAATTTTATGCACTTGAGGGACTTGGCCAATTGTTAAGGACCATTAAAAAAATTAAGCAGGGATTAAACCCCGACCTCAGAATTTTTGGAATACTGCTGACCATGTTTGACAAACGGACAAACCTCTCATATCAAGTCACTGAAGAAGTGGAAAAATACTTTAAAAGCTTACTTTTTAAAACAAAAATTCCCAGAAATGTGAGACTGAGCGAAGCTCCCAGTTTTGGACAACCGATAGTCGTTTATGACAAATCATCGGCAGGAGCAAAAAGCTATATGAGGCTGGCGGGTGAAATGATAAATGCCGGTCGGACGATGGCCGGAAATTGATAACACCTGAGGGCAATATGAAAAAAAAGCGCACAATGGCAAAAAAAACTGTTTCAGATAGCAAAAACCACAAAAAAAATGCCCTTGGCAGGGGACTCGACGCCCTTTTTCCGGATATCATGGATAGTGTTGACAGCAAGGATTCAGAATATTTTCTGTGCGATATTGACATCATAAAACCCAATCGATATCAACCCAGAAGAACATTTTCAAAAGATGATCTGGAAGAACTTAGCAGTTCAATAAAAGAACAGGGGGTTATTCAACCGATTATTGTCAGAAAAAATGACACCGGGTACGAATTGATTGCAGGAGAAAGAAGGCTCAGGGCATCAAAAGCATCCGGCCTTAAAAAAATTCCGGTAATTGTTAAAAATGCAACGGATATAGAACTTTTGCAAATGTCGATTGTAGAAAATATTCAGCGCCAGGACCTGAACCCAATGGAAGAGGCAGAAGCTTATAAGCGAATGATGGATGAATTCAGCCTGACTCAAGAACAGACTGCAAAAAAAATAGGAAAAAGCAGACCGGCTGTGGCAAATTTTTTAAGACTATGCCGACTTCCCGAAGAAATCAAAGCACGGTTGAGAGATAAAGCCCTCAGCATGGGACATGCACGAGCACTTCTTGGTATAGATACATCCGCCAAATTAAATGCTGCATTTCATACGGTTGTTTCTAAAGGGCTATCCGTTAGAGAAACAGAAGCGCTTGTAAAAAAACTGAAATCAAAAAAGAAGCCGCTAAAGAAAACATCTGGAACTTCTAATGACATCTATTTTTTAAGTCTTGCTGAAGAGCTTTCACGCCAACTTGGAACCAAGGTTAAAATAAAACGCAAAGGACAAAAAGGAAAGGTCGAGATAGAATTTTACAACAACGCTGACCTTGACAGGCTGCTCGATATACTTAAAGATTAATGCTTTTTAATTTTTTACTTCAGTATGGCTATTCACATTATAATAGACGGATATAATCTGATTCGACAGTCCAACACATTAAGCATGCTCGACCAACAGGACATTCAAACCGGTCGTGATGCACTTATTGATCTTTTGGCGGCATATAAAAAAATAAAAGCACATAAGATTACTGTTGTCTTTGACGGTGCCAATGCCCCTGTTTTTTCAAACCGAAATGACAGTATGAAAGGGATTAAAATCAAGTTTTCAGGACAAGGCGAAACCGCAGATACCGTTATCAAAAAAATGGCGGCCTCCAAAAGAGAAAGAGCGCTTGTCGTGACTTCAGACAAAGATATTATCGATTTTGTATCGTCCCGGGGCGCTACCACAATCTGCTCCACAGAGTTTGAAGAAAAAATGCTGATGGCGGATTATATGATGCTAAAGGGCGTCCGGGGCGAAGATGAAAACGGCTGGAAACCGACAACCAAAAAAAAAGGGCCGAAAAGGCGTCTTTCAAAAAAGGAGAGACAAAACAGGATCAAGACAAAAAAACTATAGGAAACCTTAATGAAACGAATATGCATTATTGACGGTCAGGGCGGCGGAATCGGAAGTGCTACAATTAAAAAGCTCAGGGATGTTTTTGAAGAATCAATTGAGATTGTTGCACTCGGGACAAACGCCATTGCAACAGCCCAGATGCTTAAAGCCAGAGCAAACTGCGGAGCGTCAGGTGAAAACGCCATTGTTCAGACAGTAAAAAATGTCGATGTGATCATCGGTTCGATATCCATTATTATAGCTCATGCCATGATGGGGGAAGTCACTCCAAAAATGGCTGAGGCGGTTGCAAAAAGCCCGGCAAAAAAAATACTTCTTCCACTCTCACAGGAAAATATAGAAATAGCTGGCCTTAGCAAGATACCCCTGCCCCATTTGATTGAAGCGGTTGTTAAAAAAAACTTAAAAATAATAAAGGAGTAAAACAATGTGTGAGGCAAATGCATACCTTATTAGTGATAATGATAAACAGCTGGTCATGGAGGCTGTTGATACTGTTGCGCCTGAAAAGGACGGCGTCCGCCTGATCAGTATTTTCGGAGACCAAAAATTCATAAAGGCAAATATTTATTCTCTTGCTCTTGTTGATCATAATATTTTCCTGAAAGAAAAAGCGTCGTAAGGTATCCCTAACCACTATGAAAATCATAATTGCAAAAACAGCTGGTTTCTGTATGGGTGTCAGGAGAGCAGTTGATATTGCACTTGATGCTTCCAACCGTATTGATGAACCGATTTACTCCTTTGGCCCACTCATACATAACCCCCAGGTCCTCAGCCTCCTTCAGGAAAAAGGTTTGGCGGTCATTGATCAAGTTCCCGATAAAGGAACAGGTACGGTAATAATTAGAGCCCATGGAGTGCCGCCTGGTAAAAAAACAGAGCTGGAAAAGGCAGGATATAATGTTATTGATGCAACTTGCCCCAGAGTTATCAAGGTCCAGACAATAATTGAAAAACATTCTTTACAGGGAAAAGCTATAATTATTGTTGGAGATCATGATCACCCAGAGGTAATAGGGTTATTGGGATATGCAGGAGAAAGAAAATATGTGGTGGACAGCCTGAAAACCCTGGACAATCTTCCTGTGTTCGACAAAGCCATAATCGTTGCACAGACCACGCAAAACATCCATTTTTTTAACCAGGTAAAGGAATGGTCAAACAGAAGCGCGCCCCATTACACAATTTTTAATACAATATGTGATTCAACCGAAAAGCGTCAGGCAGAAGCAAGCAGACTTGCAGAATCCGTCGATGCCGTCATAGTTGTCGGGGGATTTGACAGCGGGAATACCAAAAGACTGGCAGAGATTGCAAACAAAGCCGGGAAACCGTCTTTTCATGTAGAAGACGAGGCAGGACTGGATGTATCATATCTTTCAGAAGTCGAATCCATTGGCATCACTGCTGGCGCCTCTACTCCGAACTGGGTAATCAACAATATATACAGAAAGATTGAAACACTTCCTTTCAAAAAATCTAAGCGCTGGCATCATGCTGTTCTTTTAATACAGCGCATTCTGCTGATGACAAATATTTATGTTGCGATAGGTGCGGGATGCCTGACATATGCGTCTTCAAAGCTTCAGGGTATCGATAACAATTTATCATATATCATGATCGCTTTTCTGTATGTTTTATCCATGCACACATTCAATAACCTCATCGAAACTAAAGCCGACCGCTATAATAATCCTGACAGGGCTTTTTTCTATCAGAAGAATTTTTTCCTTATGGCTTGCCTGGCCGTAGCAGCGGGCGGTATGGGTCTTCTAACAGCTTATACAAAAGGACTGATACCCTTTCTCATTCTTCTTGTCATGAGCATAATGGGCGGGATGTATAATCTAAAACTGGTGCCGGAGAAGGTTTTTTCAGTTAACTACCGGAGAATTAGGGATATTCCAGGGTCAAAAACGATCCTGATAGTCCTTGCATGGGGAGTTGTGACATCATTGTTCCCAGTGATATCCGCCAAAGGAGCGCTAAACACTGCTACCCTCCCTGTCTTAATCTGGGCCATGGGAATCGTATTTGTGCGAACCTCTTTTTTTGATATTCTTGACATGCAGGGCGACAAAATTGTCGGAAGAGAGACATTGCCCATTTTTCTTGGCGAACAAAAAACAAGAGCGCTTCTAAAAAAACTTTTAATCTGTCTATCTGTCCTGCCGCTGCTATTTGGCTTTTTCGGACTTTTGCCTTTTTCTGCAGTCGTCCTTTTTATCGTGCCTGTTTTACTTTTTTTAATGATAAACGCAAATGAAAACAGGAAACTGCTCCCGGGATTCAGACTTGTATTCCTTGTTGAAACCGGTTTTGTCTTAGTCGGTATGCTTATATTCCTGACACTTGCTTGAACATGAATGATCCCAGAAAAAAGACAATTTAAAAAAATGAGGTTTGACAAATATTCAAAAATTGTATATAGGTAATATATTGCAGTTCTTAAGATTCCGCTTTTAAAATATCTATAACCCATAAAATCAACGTCGCAGCAGAATAGTTTTATAAAGACAGGGGACTTTGTTCATGCCTGAAAAAGACAATTCCAACATCAGAGTCAATTGCCCTTCCTGTGGTGCGGCATATAAAATACCGAAAACAACCATCGGTAAAACCATTCAATGCAAAAAATGCAACAACCAGTTTAAAGCCCTGGCCGACATGCCGACCGATTACCCTCTTATAGGTAAAATAGCACTTGAAAAAGGACTTATTAACGAAAAACAGCTTAAAGAAGCATGGGCTATCAAGCGAAAACTCGCAGAAGAGCACGACAAAAGACTCTCAATCGCTGATATTCTTTTTAAAAAAAAAATAATATCAGAAGATGTTATGAAACGCCTGAAAATTGCGGCAACAAGGCAGCAGGATAAGGAGTTCGGCATTATAGCAGCAAGGGATCATTCTGTTTCAGAGGAGGATATTGATAAAGCTCTATCAAAGCAGGCTGAGATTTTTAAAAATACGGGAGAATGTGTTCTGATAGGAAATATTCTGACTGACAAAAAACTCTTAACAAGGGAACAAGTCGACAAGATGTTATCAGAACAGAACAGATCCGAAGAATTGCTTCCCAACAAAATCCCAGCAGAGCCTGAACTTAAATCAGAACCTGAACCTAAAACTGGGCCTGAACCTAAATCTAAATCTGGGCCTGAAGAGGCAATTAAAGAAACCAAAGCCTCGCCGCAACCGTCTCTTGCTGACAAATCAACTGTGGAGGACCAAAAAGCTACAAAACAGGAAAATATTGCGCCTGTGATCGAAAAAAAACCTGGATCATCTGTTGAAGGTATAAAGGATAAAAGATTTTTTCAAATCAGGGAACTCGATAAGCAGTTTGGTAAAATTGCAATCAGCAAGAATTTTTCGACAAAAGATGAAGTGGCAATAGCGCTTAAGGAGCAGTTAAAGGCCTATCAGGATACGGATCAGAAAAAATTTCTCGGCAAAATACTTATTGAAAAAGGTGTGCTTACAAACGAACAGTTCACAACAATAATGTTTGAACAGAAACGCTTTGATTTCGTGAACAAAAAATTCGGCGAGATAGCCATTGAAAAAGGATTTGTCAGGAATAGAGATATTGAAAAAGCTCTTGAAGAACAAAAAAACATTTTAATAAAAACAGGAGAAAAAAAACTGATAGGTGAAATACTTGTGTCCCAGGGAGCCATGTCTGAAGAGCAGTGTAAAGAGATTACAGTTGAGCAGACAGGCGAAAGCATTAAAAAAAGCGATGAAGGAGATACTCAAAAAGTAAAAATAAAGAATTGCGATTTTGAATTAACAGTTTCAAAGGACGCACTATCGGCATTTCTCAAAAGAGATGCCAGTATGCCGGACACTTTATCAGCATCTGACATCAAAAAATTTTTGCTGGAAAGAAAAATTGCTTTTGGGATTGTCGATGATACGCTTATCGATGGGTTTCTTAAGCATGAAACGCTCAAAGGAAAAAGGTTTAAGGTGGCAGAAGGCAAGCCTGTCAAATTAGGGCGGAAAGGAAGAATTAAATATTTTTTTGATACCGAGCATCTAAAGGCAGGGGCTGTGAATGAAGATGGGAATATAGATTATAAAGACAGAGGAGAAATACCGCATGTGCCGGCCGGAGAGCTTCTTGCAGAAAAAATAAGTTTCATCGAAGGCGAAAAAGGAATCGATATTTATGGCATTCCGATTGACATTCCTGTAATTAAAGATGTCAAACTCAAAAACGGCCAAGGTACCGAAATATCGGATGACAATTTAAAGGTTTTTGCAAAAATCGAAGGGCAACCGAGCCTTGCTTTTGGCGGAAAAATTTCTGTCTTGTCTGATCTTGTAATTAAAGGTGATGTAGGTCTTAAAACAGGACATGTTGAATTCGATGGGAAGGTAAAGGTAATAGGGACAATTCAAAGCAATTTTAAAGTAAAGGCTGGTTCTGTAACAGCAAAAGAAATTGAGGAAGCGGAAATAATAACGACAGGTGATGTTAACGTTTCAGGGGGCATAAACGGCGCAACCATCAGGGCGGGCGGTAATGTGTTTGCAAAATACATTACAAAAGCCACAATTTTTTCTTTCGGTGATGTTGAAGCCCAAAAGGAAATAATAGATTCAAAAATCGAAAATAGCGGTACCGTGCTGGTAAGAAAAGGAAAGATTATATCATCAGAAATCATTTCAAGAAAAGGCGTCGAAGCAATGGACATCGGCACGGAAATGTCTACTCCGTGTCAATTAAAAATCGGTGTGGACACACATGTCGAAAAAGAGATTAAAGAAAAAGAAATGGAGATTACGGCCATTGAAAACGAACAAAACAAATTGATTGAAAAAGTTGAGGCTCTTAAAGAAGAAGAAGAGAATATCAATATACAGATTGCTGAACAAGCTCAGATACAAGACAGATCTATGATAAAACAAAGGTCTCTGAAAGAGCAAATGGATACTCTTAAAAAAGAAGGAAAAAAAGAACAGCTTGCCGATATCACAAAATCATATCAGGAACTTGAAAAGAACGCAGCAGATGCTGACAGCAGTATCAACGACCTTTTTGCAAGACAAGATGAAATATCAGATACGCAAGCTAATTTTTCCGGACAAATGAAACAGTTTGATTATAGGGTGAATGAACTGAGAGATGAAAAAGAAGCTATCCTTAAATGGTCAAGGGAAGATAAAACGATTCCAGCAGTAAAGGCTAAAGGGTCGGTTTATGAGGGATGCAGTATTTTCGGTCCTAATGCATTGATTACTCTTGAAAAAACATATAAAAATATTCATATTAAGGAACTCAGGGTCAGTGACCCCAAAGAAGGAGCAGATTGGGAGATGAAAGTAATTATACAAAAAAGCTGATTATGCCTATAATGTGCTTATTACATTTTTCACCAAATCGATCACTTCATCCATAATCGATTCAATTTCATCATATTCAATGTCAAGAACCTTCATTGCGGTATCGCCTATCTCAAGTGTAATACCATCAACATCCATACCTGACATGTTTACCATCTGATTGGCAATATATACAATATAAGACAGCTTGCTTCCCAAAATACTTGACGGATGATGATGGTACCTTACACCGGTATATATCGATTTTGGAATATTCCATTTTTTGCATATCTCTGCAGCGATTTCCGCATGATCGAAACCGAGCATTTTTTTCTCAGCTTCGGTCAGAACAATAGCATTGTCAGACATTAGTTCGTCAAAACCTTCTTTTCTTTCAGCTATATAAGGGTCAAGAATTATTTTGCCGACATCATGAATTAGCCCTGCCGTGAACGCTTCTTTGGACATGTCAGGACATTTATGTTCTGCAAGAAGTTTGGAACCAAAACCAACAGCAATAGAATGCTGCCAGAGCATGTTGCTGGGGAATTCATATCCGCTCATAGAATCACCAAGCAGTCTTGCAGAAGAAGCCACGGTAATGATTTCGGCAAGCGCATTCAGACCCAGTACCAGTGCGGCATCCTGAACAGAAGTGACTTCTCTGACCCTGTGATAATAAGCTGAATTTGACATTTTAAGTACTTTCAATGAAAGCGACTGGTCTTTTTCAATAAGATCAGCAATGTCCTGAAAATTTGAATCAGGGTCCTCCATAACCTCCATCGCTTTTTTCATTATTCCCGGCATTGGAGGAAGGTTGCCGACTGCAAGAAGGATATTATCTTTCAGTCTTTTTCCTGATGGAAGTTTTTCTCTCATTTTATTTTTCCATAACTAAATTTCATACAGATCCGAGTTCAATTGCTTTAAGAACTTCATTTGCTTCTTTAAATGTCGGATCAATGCTGACGGCTTCTTTAAAATGATATTTTGCGTCGGCGATCTCTTTCTTTTCAAGATAGAGCCTGCCGATGTTATAATGGATAAATGGTTCATCGGGATGAACTTTTATCGCCTTGATATAATTTTTCAAAGCAGTATCAAGATCGCCCTTTTTTCGGTAAAGAACACCAAGGCTGTTGTATACATTTACAGTATCCGGGCTTATTTCAAGGATTTCATTTAAAATTTCCTCTGCGTACTGCATTTTTTCAGTGCTCATGTAAATATCTGCAGCTTTTTGCAGATATTTTTCAGCCTCCTTTGGCTGTCCGAGTTTATTATACGCCCGCCCCATAGCCTCATAGGCTTTGGCAAACAGACGGTCAAGCTGTGTCGCTTTTCTGAATGCGGCAATCGCCTCACTGTATTTTTCCTGGGTGGTTTTAATATACCCTATATTATAATAATATTCCGCTGTTTTCTCTTGCTCAATCAATTCGTTGAAAACATCAAGTGCTTTTTCATAGTCCTGGTTTTCGATTAGCTTCAACCCGTCATCAAGGCTATTTCTCATTTCAGAAGAAACAACATCCTCCTCAATATTTGACAGCATAGACACCTTCTTTTTGATATTTTCAATCTCGTATGGAGTGACAATCAGGCCGGTAACACCGGATATGCCGGCCTCAATAATCTTTAGCTTTGTAAAGGCTGAATCTGTCAGAAAAAAAGGAATGTCGAACATACTATCATCATTTTTTACGATCCTTAATAAAGCCAGCCCATTCATATCAGGCATTTCTAAAGATGATATGATGCAATCAAACGGCTTGATACGCAACATTGCCCAGGCATCATTGGCACTGCTTGCGCTGTGAACATTCTTGCATCCAACGTATTGCAGAATCTCAGACAATTCCCGCAATGCTATCGAATTGTTGTCAACAATAAGAAAAGATAATGTATTCATATGTTTTACCGCTCAAAGTTAAAATGAATCAAGAAAAGGCCTTGTATCTTCCAATTCATTATTGTTTGTCTCTATATCGTTTTGTATGCTCTTTTCAGATGCCTCATGTTTAAACTGATTAACAAATTCCCTAACAGTTCTAAAGACATAGTCATTATCGTCTGCTTTATTGTGAAATACAGAATATTGAAGGTTGCGAGATGGTGCTTTCCGAAAAAAATTGCTGATGGTTTTTCCAATCTTATAACATTGTAGCATCATATTTTCAATATTTTTAATGTCAAGGGACGAAAAATAAAATTCGTTCCACGAATTTTGAATAAGGACACTTCCGGTTTCAAGTGACGCTCCATTTTTTTTACCCTCGACCGCTATAAAAAGGCGTACGAATTCAGGATCTGCATTAATTAAACTGGTGCCGGAATCAGGCTCAGACATAAATTGATGAACCTTATGAAAGAGACGCGCTGCACAACCGGATGAGTTTTTGTCGATTTCATCCTCAAATATAACCGCCTCCGGATTGTTATCCGCCAACCTGTTGGCAATAATCCAGCCGACGATTTCAAGAGGTTCGTCAGCCTTAAAAAGGCAGGTTGAACCATCATATTGATTGCCGGATTCAAAATGCTCATAACATGACCATTTGCGGCCTTTTTCTTTGCCTTGCAGGCATATAATTTTTAAACGTCCGGCACTAGCCTTTGCTTTTAAGTATGCCGAACACTTTGGAATCTTTTTTTCCTTTTCTTGAAACAGGGCTGAAATTTTATTTTTAATTGCCTGCAGATCAGAATGCTGCATTGCAAACAACTGTCCCCTGTCGACCATGATTGTTGCAACTTGCCGATATAATTCAATGATACGGTCTCTAATGGTTTCATCAAATGCCAGCTTTTTTTTCTCGGGCCATTGCTCAAATGTTTTCAACGGTCCTGTTTTTTCCTTCCCCCATTCCCATTGTGATACATAGTCAGCAAGATGTCTGGCTTTCGGCGCATTTTCGTCAAACTCTTCAATGAGAGGGTGTCCATAAATCCTTAAAAAAATTGCTCTTTTTGCCATCTCATAATTTTTCCTGTCCTTTTTATTCTGATAAAACTTCAATATCCTGTCAAATACAGCCGCGTAAGGATCCATCACGCTGCTGGCAAATTCTGATTCTGTAAATTTTTTTTTGATCAGATCGCACGGTAGCATTTCATTTTCTTCATAATAATACGATGCGATAAGGGACGCCTTGATAAATGATTTTACCGGATCGCTTCGAGTTTTGTAAAGTTGCCAAAGTATTGCGCCAGGGCATTCATTCTTTGTAATGGATGTCAGGTTGCCAAGATCAATATACGGATTGTCGAATTGGTCATTGTTTTTATTCAAGGCTCTGTTGCAATGCGCTTTATATTTTTCATCATTAAGTCCGGAAGGGAGAACACTCCAAACAGGAATCTGACCGGCAATCATTATAAATGTTCTATAAAATTCCTCTTTAAGAATCGTTTTTTGTGCTGTTCCTGAGCTTTCTTCATCTAAAGCGAAAAAATTATTGCGTCTTACCTGTTTATCGTTGAGGATAAAAAAGTTGACCTCCTGGTTATAGTTTTCAAAACTCCATTCACCGATTTTGACCAGTTTTTTTTCAAGCAGATCAAAGTGTATTTTTGTTGTGTTTTTTTCATCAACTACCACCCAGTAGTCAAAATCTGAAAACTCACCTTGGGCAAGTGTTCCGGTACTTCCCATTAGATAAAGGCCTTTAATAATATATGTCCCTGCAAGGTGTGGCTGCATATCCTTTTCCCTGAATCTGAAATGCCCAAGTGCTTCTTTCCAAAATCCGGAATCATGAAAACCGTAAATACCGTATGCTGATAAGGGTTGGTCCATATATCCCGGGAAATCCGGGGTATTGACATGCAGCAAAAAAGGGATAGTATGAAACAGTTCAAACTTCTCTGGTGAAAGGTAGCGGATAAGCTCTCTTGTCCGCGCAATATTGTAACTGATAAATTCTTTTCTGTTGCGGGCAAGCATGTCAATTATAGCTGCCTGGGAATCATTTTTTTTTGTTTCTGCGTATTTTTGTTTAACCGATTTTCGAAACATCGTGTAAAATCAAAATAAATTAATGCCGCCCCTGGCGGAGAACAGCCCCTGGCGGATTACAGATTGAAGAAGTCTATTTGGTTTTGACGACCCTGAAACCGATGTATGTACGCCTTACTATGGGCCTGAAATAATTGCGGTCAGCTGAACGTGCGTATCTTGAGCTTTGATTCCAGCATCCTCCACGAAAGATTCTTAATTCACCTTCAGATGAAATTGGATCAACAATTCCGTCTTTATATGTGTTTGTAATAACACCTGTAAATCTTGTCCAGATACTGCTGCTTTTACAGCTGTCAATGCACCATTCGTGAACATTACCATGCATGTCATAAAGACCCCACGCATTGGGTTTCTTTGTTGCCACAGGATAAGTTGCGGATTTGGCATTGGCGCAATACCAGGCCATGTCGGCAAGTGCAGGAATTATTTTACAGCTTATTTCGGTAATATCCCCTCCTGAATATGCGCTTGTACTCCCGGCCCTGCATGCATACTCCCATTCTGCTTCAGTCGGCAGGCGGTATTTGTCTGTTCCTTCCATCTTATTCAGCTTGTCGATAAACGCAATACAGTCATTCCAGGATACCTGTTCAACAGGTCTTTTTGGCCCCCAATTTTTAAACCCGGACGGGTTGTGTCCCATCAACTTCTCCCACTGCCTCTGGGTTACTTCTGTTTCCGAAATGAAAAAACCTGTACTGATCTTTACGCTGTGCTGATCTTCATCGTTTTCTCTTCCTTTTTCATCCAGAGGGCTCCCCATCAGAAACGTGCCGGGCGGTATAGAAACAAATCGCATATTAAGCTTGTTGGTAAATGCATATGTTGCATCTTCAGCTTCCGTATGGTGCGGATAACAGAAAAGGCAGAACAGGAACGCCAACACAGCCAAACAATTGGATTGTTTACGAAAATTCATTTTGCTATATAAACCTTATGAATCGTAGTTTGATATTACCGGTTGATATTATATCAGACGAGGACAAATCATATCCTTATGATAATAAGGATAAAAGTGAACTACATTGTTCCGGGAAATAATTATTATGAGTATACACGATTAAAAAGCTTTGTTCAATATTAGAATTGTTTTTTGTCAATAGCATTTTAAAATGTCCGGTTTTCATAGCAAGTGAAATGTCC
>CAZTYY010000002.1:0-48704 GCA_964617785.1 uncultured Desulfobacterales bacterium
CTGCAACATACTGAAAATGTAATTATTAAAAAATATTTCAAGTGATCTGGATAGAATTTCATACAATCTTTCCGATTGTTCTATTTTGAAAAAGCGAGATAGGATAAATGCATTTTTTGTGACCGGGAGAACGCTGAATGGTTAAAAAAACGACTTACAATAAAATGGAAAAAAAGATTGAAAAAAGCAAAGGTCTGTTTAAAACCTTTGCTGACAGCAGCAAATCAGCCATATTTATTATTCAGGATGAATATTTTATTTATACAAACCAGGCAATGCAGGATATTACAGGCTATTCGGGAACGGAGCTCCTGTCCATGAAATTCTGGGACACTGTTCACCCGGACATAAAAGAAATTGTAAAAGAAAGGGGATTTACGCAGAAAAAAGAGGAAAACCCGATTGCACGGTATGATATCCATTTACGCCATAAATCAGGAGAAAGCAGGTGGGTTGACTACACCGGAGAAGACTTTGTTTTTGACGGAAAAATGTCCATATTCGGGACGGCATTTGAGATAACCGAAAAAAAAATAGCGCAGGACGCCTTGATCGAAAGTGAGGCGAGATATCATGACATCATTGAAAACATGGAAGACGGCTACTACGAGATTGACCTGGCCGGGAATTTTACTTTTTTTAATAATGCCATGACCAGGATATTCGGATACACTAATCAGGAACTGTTTGGAATGAATAACAGGGATTATACAACCCCTGAAACAGCTAAACGGATGCTTCATGTCTTCAACATGGTTTATAAAACAGGCAAATCCTCACGTATTTTTGATTATGAAATTATTATAAAAGACAACACTGCAAGAAGCCTTGAAGTATCAGCATCCCTTATAAAAGACATGAAGGGAATGCCGACCGGGTTCCGCGGAATTGCCCGTGACAAAACAGATATCACCAAAGCTGAAAAGGAAAAAAAAGAGCTTGAAAAACAACTAAACCAGGTTCTTAGAATGGAGGCGATCGGAACACTTGCAGGGGGTATTGCACATGACTTTAACAATATCCTGACCGGGATACATGGATATATATCGATACTGAAACTTAAAACAGAACTTGAAAAGGAGCACCCGAACTACAAGAAACTATTGCGAATTGATGAACTTGTTCAGAGCGGTGCAGATCTCACCCGACAGCTTCTGGGCTTTGCCATGGGTGGAAAATATCAGGTTAGACCGGCTAATATTAACAACATCATCGCTAAAAGCCTTAATATGATAAGCCGGACGAATAAAAAAATTAGAGTTAACAAACAGTTACAGGAAGACACCTGGACAATAGAAGCCGACGCGAGCCAGATCGAACAGGTAATGCTTAATCTTTATCTTAATGCTGCCCATGCCATGCCCGAAGGCGGGGATCTCTCCATCGAGACTGAGAATGCATTTGTAGATTCGAATTCAGCCGTACATCTTGATCTGACTCCGGGCAAGTATGTTAGGGTTTTGGTTTCGGACACCGGTATTGGCATGGATCAAAAGATCCTGGATAAAATTTTTGAGCCCTTTTTTACCACAAAGGAAATGGGAAGGGGCACCGGTCTCGGCCTTGCCTCAGCTTACGGTATCATAAAGAATCACAATGGGAAAATTAGCGCTGAAAGCACTGAGGACAAAGGCACGGCATTCACAATCTATCTTCCGGCATCAAATAAAAAAATTGCTGTCATCAAAGAACAAGATGAAACCAGCCTGATGACAGGGTCTGAAACAATCCTTTTAGTCGATGATGAAAAAACCGTCAGGCAGGTTGAAGAAGAAATTATCAGTGCAATCGGATACAAGGTGATCGCAGCTTCAAGCGGAAAAGAAGCTGTTGATATTTACAAGGTGCAAAAGGATGAAATCGATATTGTGGTGCTGGACATGATCATGCCTGAAATGGGGGGCGAAAAAACGTTTCAAGCCCTGAAGCGAATAAACCCGGATGTCAATGTTCTTATCGTCAGCGGTTACAGTGTAACGGATCAGGCCACCAGAATTCTTGAGCAGGGAATCGGGGAGTATATTCAAAAACCGTTCGGCATGAAAAGTCTGTCACAAAAACTGAGGGAAGTACTTGATAAAAGGATATAGAGATTAATCAAGTCTACCGGGAACTTGAACCGCGACTCTATTTAATTCCAAAGTAATCCACCAACCCCAGGCTCAACTCCGGTACATACGTAATAATCATGAGACCTGCAAACAGGATAATCAAAAACGGTATTGAAGCCCTGTAAAGAGTGGTGACCGGTTTTTTAAACCTGAAGCAGGATATAAAAAGGTTCATTCCTACGGGCGGCGTTGAATACCCTATTTCAAGGTTGGTCAGGAAAATAATACCGAGATGAACCGGATTCACATTATAACTTATGGCGATCGGCAAAATCAGGGGAACCACAACCAGCAAGGCTGAATATATATCCAGAACACATCCGACGATTAGGAGAAAAATATTGAGAATGATCAGAAATACAAATCGTGAAGAAATATGTTTCTCCATAACATCGAGAATTACCATCGGAACCCGTGCATCTATAATATAGTTCGTCAGGCCATATGCCGAACCGAGAATTACAAGAATCCCTCCAACCAGTATCATGCTTCTTGTCATGATGTCTGGAATCTCAGTTATCCTTATATCCCTGTAAATAACAACTTCTATAAAAAGGGCATATACGATGGTGATGGTTGCCACTTCACCCAGGGTAACAAACCCGCCGTAAATACCGATGATGATGATAAAGGGAATGAGCAGCTCCCACTTGGTATCATAAGTGGCTCTCAGGACTTCTTTGAAGGAGAATTTGCTTTTGACGGCTTTTTCTTTTTTCGCCGTCAATATACTGTAACCCGCGAGAAGTAAAATCAACAGAATCCCGGGTATCAGTCCTGCTGCAAAAAGCTGATTGATACTGGTTTCCGAAACAACCCCGTAAAGAATAATCGGCAGGCTCGGCGGGAATAAGAGTCCGAGACTTCCCGAAGATGTTAAAAGGCCCAGAGAAAATTTCTCCGGGTATTTTTCTTTTATAAGGGCCGGATAGAGTAATCCGCCAAGGGCGATGATAGTAACGCCGGAGGCCCCCGTAAATGCAGTAAAAAAAGCGCATACTGCAAGCGACACAATAGCAAGTCCTCCGGGAAGCCAACCGAGAACAGCCCGTGAAAAATTGACGATGCGTACGGATGTTTTGCTTTCCGCAAGGATATAACCCGCAAATGTAAAAAGAGGAATTGTGTATAGAAGCGGTGTGTTTGAAAATTTATTGTATATATCAACAATGATAACGGCTATAGGTATATCAGCCAGATAAAAGCCGAGCATTGCAAAGGATGATATAACGAGAAAAACCGGGGCTCCGAGAACCGCCATAAGGGTGATGACCGCAACGACAAATAGAGTCAACTGTCAGCTTCCTTTCACAAGTGTAGAAATATTCAACAACAACTGCAGCGTAAACCTGAACGCAATGATGAGAAAACCGACTGGAATGATAAGCTCCATAACCCATACGGGAATCTGTAAAAACGGAATCACCTCCCCTGTTTCATATTCGATGGAAACAAATGAGTAAGCGGCGTATACAAGACCTGAACATACGGCGACCGAAAATATATCGACCAAAATCTGTGCAATCGATTTTATTTTGTCCGGAAGTATCTTTGATGCAATATCAATCCGGATATGACTTTTTTCCTTTGTGGCCAGACCCGCACCGAGAAACCCAACCCATAAGACGAGATGTTTAACAAGTGAATCGCTGCCAACAATTCCACTGTTATAAAAATTGCGCAAAACAATCTGGATAAAAACGAGTGTTACCATTCCGCCCAGACATGTGGACACAAAAAACTTTTCGATCCCTGTCAGCACACCGGATATCTTATTCCACCACCCTTTTGAACAATTCATATCGTTCATATTATCCATCATTTTTACCGATGCCTTTGCCTAAAAATATTCATCCGCCTGTGCTAACAATTCTTTGGCCTTCTTTCGTGTAATTTCATTTGCAAGATTTTTTTCAGGAAGAAGATTGGGTGGTGCTGAAATCACCTTGTTTAGTATTTCAACAAAAAGTGCCCTATCCTGAATCTGGACCGCATAGTATCTTGCATACAAAAGGAAGAATGGAAGATATTTCGATTCTGATATCTCAAACGCCTTGTCAAAATGGTATTTTGCCTTTACCGGCTTTCCTCCAAGCGTTACGGACCTTGCCGCATTGTAAGCCCCGAATCCGGCGTGAATACTGCCGTACATGAAAGTTTCATCAAGCTCCAGGGCTCTTTCCATCATAGCTTCTACTTTCGGCAAATCCATGAGCGCTTCAGGATCACTCAAGCTTAGGCCGATCCATTGTATCCAGGCACTTGAAGCAAAAAAAAGGGCCGGGACATCCTCTTTTTCAAAACTTTTAAGCGATCCGATAAAATCATCCAAAGACTTGTCAAACGCCTCCCTGAACGTGTCATTCCGTTTCAGCGCCCGGACAGAATAATCCCTGGCCTTTTGAAAAAACATCCTTTTTCGTTTTTTATCCTTCACAAATGCAAATGCATATCCGGCATTTGCTTCCGCAGCCCTTAATAATAGGTCGGGGTTGTCCGGCGATATTTCAATAAAACCGTCAAGCTGGACAAGGCTTGCGGGCATGGCATCTCTCAGTAATTCAATGTCCGTATTTTTGTTGGCGGCAATTTTCATCTTGTCCATCATCGGTTTCATACCATCCACCATCATTTTTGTTCTTGTGGCGGCAGTACAACCCCAGATAAAAAAGACTGGAAGGAATACAACAAGCAACCTGAATTTGACACTACGGAACATGCCCATAGAATTTTCTCCTTTTTTATAAGTCAAGTCACAGCAAGATGCTTAACATCGATCATTATCAAAAATATTTATTTCAAAACAGCTGTTATGTAACAACGAGTTCACCCTTCGTCAAGTGCCTTCTTTCAATCGGGTAGTATTAAAAGTGTTAAAATGACCCCACAAAGAATCAAACAGCCCAGATGCCCGTTCAATTTTTCCTGCAACCCCTTGTTTGAAGATATTATCATCAGACAGGATTTCAACTTCCGACTTTGCCCGTGTTATTCCAGTATAAATCAATTCTCTTGTCAGTATGGGTGAAACTCTATCCGGAAGGATAACCAGGATACGGTCATATTCGGATCCCTGGCTTTTATGGGCTGTCAGGGCATAGGCGGTTTCACAACCTGAAAGTCGATGCGGATGAATTTTTCTAAGGCCATCGCCATCCTTAAAAAATACATATAAGGAACCATTGCTGTCCTGATCTGATAGGGCAATCCCTGTATCCCCGTTAAACAGGCCCAAATTATAATCATTTACGGTCATCATGACAGGTCTTCCCGGATACCATGCATCTTTCGTCTGCATAAGGCCTTTTCTTTCAAGGATGGACTCTATAGCATGGTTTAAGGCGGCAACACCGTACGGCCCTTCCCGCAATACACAAAGTACTCTGAATTCATCAAATTTATTAATTGCATCCATTGGATTTTTGGCATTAATAAAACCTTCATAGCCCTGGATAACGGTATCTGAAATGGCAGCTTCCAACTCACGAACA
Source organism: uncultured Desulfobacterales bacterium (assembly GCA_964617785.1). Lineage (GTDB taxonomy): Bacteria > Desulfobacterota > Desulfobacteria > Desulfobacterales > SURF-7 > JAFDJC01. Next base: position 5,603 of record CAZTYY010000002.1, read on the forward strand.
CTTGGGAGGCCTTTTAAGCAAATGTCTTCATATTTCACATCGTTTATCAGCGACAAAGACAGAAGACCATCTCCCTTTTTGACGGCCTTACTCACCGCCTCAATGCCGCTGCCTTCCTTAAACCTGAAACTTTGTTCCAGTTGTACAACAGAATCACTGATGCCATAAGGAAAATCACTGTCTTCCCCATAATTCAATCCGCACCCTGTTGTTTCATTCAGTATAGCTTTGAATTTATCTGAAAACTTGTTTGTATCAAATGCTCCGCAAATATCGGCAAAAACAGATCCTGCCTCCACTGAAGCCAATTGGTGGCGGTCGCCAATCAAAACTAGCTTTGCATCATCTCGTAGCGCCTCGAGCAATTTAGCCATTAAGGCAATATCAATCATTGATGCCTCGTCAATAATCACGACATCGGCATCAAGCCGGTTATTTTTATTATACTTGAAAAAAGGCGCGTTCGCTGTAGTGCCGAGCATTCTGTGAATAGTAAAGGCTTTTTCGGGGATCAAAACTTTTACAAAATCAGGGGCGTCAATCTTTTCCCCTGCTTTCTTTACTGATTCCCTGAGTCTTGCGGCAGACTTCCCGGTAGGCGCTGCAAGTATAATGTTAAGCCCTTCCCTTCCGGCCTGCTCCAGCAAAAGAGCAATGATGCCGGTAACGGTTGTGGTTTTCCCTGTTCCAGGCCCGCCTGAAATAACACACAATTGTTTATAAGCCGAAACAATTGCCGCTACCCTTTGCAAGTCCACACTACCGTCTTTTAACGACGATGGAAACAGCCTGTCCAGCCCTTTTACAAGAAGTATTCTGTCGGGGATCGGAACTTGTTGTTTTGCAATATGCTTTATATATTGTGCTATACTTTCCTGGTATCCGTAATATCGGTTAAGGTAAAGCCGTGAAGAAAAATCCAGAATAAGGGGCTTGAAGTCACCGGGCTTACCAACCACCGGACTTTTTCTCAAAATCTCCATCCACTCTTCATTTTCCGGAAAAGACTCACCAGCATACTCTTCCATTTCAGAAAGGTATGTCTTCTTTAATTCTCTGAAATCAAGGCAGACATGGCCCTTGTGCTTATAACTGCTGACAAGGGCGGCGGCAAAAAACACAGCCTGATTATTCCGGTCGTCAAGAGATTGCATCAGGTTTGCAAAATGGATATCGAGTTCACTGAAAATCCCTTTTTCAATTAAATTGTCTTTTATACTCTTATTCATAACTTCTAATTTTCAAATACGCGGCATAATCTGTTAATCAGTATTTCGTCCGGCCTGTCATGATATATTCCGAAATCGTCATCGCCTTTTCCTGAAATACCGCGCAGGAAAATATAGTAGACCCCTCCAAAATTCTTTTCATAGCTGTATTCCGGTATTCTTGTTTTTAAATACTTATGAAGTGCCACCGCATAAATATGATACTGCAAAACATATAACCGGTGCTCCATCTCTTTCGAGAGAGCAGATACGCTATAATCATTGCGACTGTATCCAAGAAAGTTTGATTTCCAGTCAACAATATAAAACTTACCCTTGTAATGGAATACAAGATCGACAAACCCTTTCATATAGCCTGATACAGCTGATGAGTCGAGCATATCGAGTTGATGAAAAAATTGGTTTGAGAAGACGGTTTTTGAACTATTCTCCGAAAAAACCTTTTTCAACTTACGGGGTGACATGGTATTCAGAGGATAATAAAATTCAAGCTCATTCAGCCGATCTTTACCGCTGATGCACGTTAGCTTCAAGTCTTTATTATCTTTATCAAGCGGCACTGAAAGAACATTTTCAATCATCCTGCATACAGTATTTTTCCATTCGGCTTTGAAACCATATTCGTTCAGCTTCTGTTCCACAACTTGGACTGTATTCATTGATGACGGTTCCGTGAATTCTATGTTTTCGAATATCTCATGAAGGCATGTCCCGGCTTTTGCCCCTTTTGGAAAAAGAAATACATGGTCGATCTCTTTATGATCCTGTGAATTCCACTCTACATTATCAAACATTCCTGAATCTTTTCCGCTAAACAATCCATCATGGTCTGCTGCATCATCACCATGTCGGCGATGCGCTATGGAAGAAAAGCTCGAAACACGCCAGCTTCGTTCTGTTTTTCCGTTAAACTCTCTGGCAAGAAGCTTTTCTGTCTTATGACGGATTGGTTTATAGGGTTTGCCATTTTTTAGTGGAAGCTCAGTTATGCTGATTGAGCCGGCTGAATTTGCTGAAAGTCTGAAAAGATCTTTTGATAATGCGTTTTCATCAAAAGACAGGTAGCGATCTTTAACCCTTTGCGCCATATCTCCTTCATTGGGTTTTGGTTGATGAAAAAGATATGCGGGCGCTGATGTCTCAGCTTTATTCAACTTCCCCCATACCATATAACACCGGTTTTTGGCCCGGGTTAAGGCAACATAAACAAGCCGTAGATTTTCAGCAAGCAATTCCCTCTCAGCAAGAAAACGACTTGTGTCAAGCTGTTTTGAACCGACATCGAGAGTCAGTTTCATCTGGTCATTCATATCGTGAAACAGAACCGGGTTGTTTTTCCTTAAGCTCGATTTGCCCCAAAGAAACGGGCAAAAAACGACTGGAAATTCAAGGCCCTTGCTTTTATGTATGGTAATAATCTTTACCGCATTTTCATCACTTTCAAGGCGAAGCTGTTCTTCCCGCAGTCTGATCTGCATGGGGTCCAACTGTCTTTGGAACCATTTCAACAGGTCTTCTGTATCGATTTTGGCTTCCGCACTTTTCCTTTGAAGAATTTCGGCAAGATGCAGTATATTGGTTATCCTTCGTTCCCCATCGGTGAAAGCGATGAGTCTTGTCATGATTTTTTCCAGACGCAACAACTTTCTGAACATCTTCATGAATCCCTGCATTTGCCACAGATCCCGACAGTTCAGGAATATCTCTCTATGTTCCTCAATCGCTTCATACTTCTCAGTATCATGAAAAAGATCTTTGTCGGAAACGCCTATCATTTCAGTTGCGAGTGCGGCTTTTAAAACAGCATCTTTATCTGCACGAATAATTCCAGCCAGCACTCTTTCCAGTTCCTTTGCTTCTCTTGATTCTAAAACATTCCCGCTGCCGTATACCACTCCAGGAATATTCAATTGGTTTAAAGATTCCTTGACAATTTCCGCCTCGGCATTTGTTCTGACAAGAACCGCCGCATCTCCTGATGTAAAAGATCTATCTCCGATAGATACGTTTCCTTTGTCTGACAAATATAGCAGTCTGGATATCTCTCCTGCGACAGCATCTGCTATGACCCGGTCGCCCTCACGGTCTATTGATTGTCGCCTAATTTCTCCTTTAGCATAGTTATTGTTTTCTGCATTGAACTGCCACACAATAAACGGTTTTTTATCTTCACCTGATATGGAAAGCTCTTCAGGGTTTATCTTAATTTCAGGGGGACTGACCGTCTCAAACCTTATGCCTTCAAACAGGAAAGGGTTTGAAGCATTATTAAAAAGTGTGTTTACCGCAGTTATAAATAAAGATTCAGATCTATAGTTCTCTTTCAGTGTATAACGCTTTTGCACCATTTTTGCAGCCTGCATATACGTGAAGATATCAGCTCCTCTGAATCCGTATATGGCCTGTTTTGGATCACCGATGAGAAAAAGAATACTATTTCCTTCACCAAAAACCTTATGAAATATAGCGTACTGTATTGGATCGGTATCTTGAAACTCGTCTATCAGGGCTGCGCCGTAAGCTCTCCTGATTGCTTCTGACAGCAAATTACCCTTTTCCCCAAGAAGCGCTTCATGAACATCGGTGAGAAGGTCATTAAACGACCTGACATTTTCCGCTTGTTTCCGTCTTGTCATTTCACTCTTGATAAAATCGATTAAATCCTTTTTCAATCCAACCAGCATATTGTCATAAACCGCTTCAAGTGCTTCGCTGTTGCTCTTCAATGCTTCACACATATCGAAAAAATTATGTTGGGGTGCGATACAGTCTTTTTTAATTGAATTAGCAATCTTGCTTTTCGTAAATTTTTCAAAACCATCAAAAAGTGTGGGGTCTATTGCTGATGAAGACATTATTGCATCCATTTCCACAATAAGCTTTTGGATGGTTTTAACCCGGTATTGGCTTCGATTTATATTGCTGTCGTTTAAAAGAATGTGCGTGATCTCTTTCTTTGAGGAACGCCATTCTATAGCTACAGCATTGAAGGTATCGCGATATCTGTTTTCAGCAAGCCCGGCATCGGTAATCTCCTGATCAGGTATGATCTTCAAGTCAGGGTGAGATCTGCTGGTTCCAATGGAGGATAAAAGCGTGTCAGAATAAATTTTTTTCTCTATCAGATAATTAATTAGAAACCCTGGGGCCTTATACAAACGTTTTCTCCAGAAGTCTTCAGCTGTCTCTGTTTCCAGCTCGTCCTGGTTTTCTATCAAATCAGTATCAAACAGACTGCCGCTTTCAAAGGCGTTTTCATAAAGGGTACGCATGCAAAACCCGTGAATTGTGAATATGGACGCCTGATCAAAGCATCTTATCGCATCGTTGATACGATTAAGGGCATCATTGATATCCTCATTTTTTTTAACAAGACTGTTAATAAATTCGTCATTGCTTGTGCCTGTTAAAAAAGCATCTCTTGTGGCAAGAAGCCGGCTCCTTATCCTTTCTTTAAGCTCCGCAGTTGCCGCTTCGGTATAGGTGACCACCAGTATCCTGTCCACCGTAAAATCTTTTTCAAGAATCAGCCGCAGAAACAGTCCGGTAATCGCATAAGTCTTTCCAGTACCGGCACTTGCCTCAATCAGGTTTGCCCCTTTTAGAGGTGTATTCAGGAGATCAAATTTTTTCATTTCTGCCATGGTTTTCACAAGTACAAACAAAGCGTGCGTTTATTTGTCAATATCGGCTTAAAAATATCTATTGCTGTTTTTTCAAATTCTTTATTAAGAGGCTCCTTTCCTCTAAAGCAAAGTTCATAATATGAATTCACTGACTCTCCGGGACTAAAATTGCTTCCTTCCCATTTTTTTCTCGCTGCCCTTAGTGCGTCTTCCGTTGTTTTATTCTTTTTATCAATCTGTTTCGCATAGGAAAGCGAAGTCTCCGGGAAAAAGTGCATGGGCGTCGCTAATCCTTGCCAATAATGTTCAAGAAGCTGTACCAAAAGATCGCAACTGTCTTCAACTAAAGGAAACTCCATGACAGTCGTTTCTCTTTTATCATTTTTTCCTACAAAAACTGAAGTGTCAGGATATTTATTTTTATCCGTGCAGTTCAAAGCGATATGGCTATTCAAAGCAAGATGATATATCCAGGCGCCTAACAGATCTTTTGCTTTTATTACCGCATTTCTATACATGACAATCCGGTCTGAATAAACCCTGTCAACCTTCCCTGTCAGATGGAAGCCGGATATGTTAAGGTCTACCAAAACAGGATCAAGCAATTCCCCTTGTGAAAAGGACAAAACTTTTTCTGCAAAATCTTGAGCATCTTTGCACATTTTGGTAAAAACGATTTCACCGGCATTGCCATGTGGAAGTCGCCCCGCCGCCTTGAAAGCGCCCATCAGGTCTCTATGATCTCGTTCATTATCGAGTGCCGCCCCTACCAGTTCCTGTTCAAGAAGATGTCTGTCAAGAGGGCCTATTCTGAACACTTCCTTTTCCTCCATTGCTGCAATTGGTTTTTCAAAATAGATTCCAATGCGGGTTTTGACAAAAATTTCTGAAGGATTTGAATAAAAACGAACCAACTCGTCGAGATCAATTGTTTTGAGGGTATCAGCTGGTTTCACAGGGCATGATGTGATAAAAGGTTCAATGACACCTGTGTCTTTCAGCATATCCTCTGAAACCATGCAGTTTTCTTCCGAATAACTGAAAAGCTCTTTGGTTTGATTAAAGTAATCAGGATTAAACGCCTGAAGCCGGTGTGTTGTGACCACGTGCCTTTTCATGGTGATGCCGTCAACTTCAAAGTTGTCATCGACATATTCCAGAAGCCCGCTGATTGGCACAGCAGGAAGAATCGGAGTGTTATCTATCCGGCTCTGCCCCACGTAACTGATATACAAAATCTGTCTTGCTGATAAAATTGATTCCAGAAAAAGGTACTGGTCATCATTCCTGCGGGACCGGTCTCCCTTTCTGGGAGTTTTTGCAATCAAATCGAATCCAGGTGACCTTGTCTGCCGTGGATATGCATCGCTGTTCATACCGATAAGACAGATGACTTTAAACGGGATACTCCTCATGGGAACCATGGCACAAAAAGTCACTCCCCCTTCAAGGAAACCAAAACCAAATCCCTGCTTTTCAAAGAGACCGGTCAGGTGCTGTCGGATAACATCCAATCCAATAGCCTCATCAAACCCGGCTGCTTCTGTTACTTCTTTTAGTCCCTCGGCAGCTCTTCTCACAGCCTGGAAATCTCTTTGCGTATCATTATCAGGCACAAAGAAGTCATCAAGGATCATTTGAAGAATGCCGGACCATTCCGCCGGGGTCCTCGAAATTTCAAGCGTTGAAATTGTCTTAAATAATTTTTGAGCAAAATTCACAAACCGGCCCATTACAATGGCTTTCTCCCCTTCCACCCCATCATAGGGAAGTATGCCATGAAACACTTTTTCCTGATTTGGGCTCATAGCATAACCCAGGATAAGCTGTTTCAGTCCGGCACTCCACGTATTTTCCTCGAATTCCGGCAGATCCATTTTTCTGCGGTGTCCGGCATCTATTCCCCACCTTATTCCGGTATCACTTACCCATTTTCCGATCAGCCTGAGATCGTTTTTACTGAAACCAAACTTCTCCCTTACAGGAACCGCTTCAAGAAAAGATAACACCTTTGACACACCGAATCTCGATCCGCATAAGCCGAGAAGTAGATTAAACGCCCTGATAATACTGCTTTCATTTAGAACTGTCCGGTCGGCAATACTGTATGGGATACTCTTGCCTTCATTCACAGGCACATCGAAAACTGCCTGAATATATGGCGCGTAGGTTTCAATATCCGGAGTCATGACCAGAATATCGCCAGGCCTTAATGAAGGATCCTCATCAAACATGTTAAGCAGGTTGTCATAAAGCGTTTCAACCTCCCTCACCGGGCTATGGCATGAATTGACCATCACGGAGTGATCAGTCTTATGAATAATCTTCTTCCCTTCTTTGCCCGAACGATGAACAAGGTTTAAAATGTCTGACTGAATGCAGGAAAGCAGGCTTTTCTCTCCGGGTTCCTCAAAATATTCTTCTACCTCACAGTCAATTTCCTGAATCAGATCAAAGAAATCACGACCGAGGATCCCGAGGTCGGACAGTATCCTGTTTCCCTGTTCCAAATACAGCAGGCTGCGTGATACACCCTGTGTACCGGTTTTACCGTAAGCTTTTTTTACTTCTCTATCAGATAGAATATCTCCCCAGAATTCCCGGCAGGGATTGATCAGGAACAGATTTACTTCTGAAATTCGGGATATCGCTTCAAGAACATTCATATGAAACTGAGGAAGAGCGGATATGCCGAACACCGTAATTCTTTCCGGAAATTCTATCCGGTCCGGTATCCCGGCATTGAGGTTTTCAAGAAATATTTTTAAAAGAGCTGCCCGGTGAGGTGTCTTGTTCTCACTGATAAGCTTACGCCACAGAACGGACTGCCAGACATCTTCTTCTCCGTCTTCCCATTTAAAAATCATCTCGGGTCTGAATAAAAGATACTGGTCAAAGATGTCTGCAATTTTTGCTGCGAGCTGATATGTTTTTCGGTCCGACCGGCTGCTTCCCAGGTAATACCGTATTTCTTCAAATGCCGCCTCTTCAATACAAATCGGAAGCAGCTTCATGATCTGCCAGGTCATAACATCGGGGTTAAAACCAGGCCTGTCAACTTCCAGGGACACGACCCTGTTCATCATCTCATAAATAAAAGTGTTTGGATAAAGAAACCGGTTGTTTGCACTTACACCTATATATCGTGCAATTTCCATGGATATCCAGCGTTCCATGCCGCTACTCTGAACAACAAAAATCTCCGGCTCTAGAGGTGACGTTAAAGGTGTTTTCAGAATACCTGCAAGAACCTCGGACAGTGCCTCGAGTCTGTTTCCCGTAAAGAGCCTGAAACGTGACATTTTCTCCTCTTTAGCAAGGCATGGCGCATATCTTAAAAACAAGTCGCTCCAGCACTACCTTAGCATCCTGGCCTGTTGTTTTCAGCAGTATGTCTGCATCACCCAGGTTTTTCATGGCATCAATAAGTTCCTGCATTGAAAAATTTCCGGCTGAAAGAAATGTCTGAAAGACAGGATAAGGGTTGTTTGGATTCTTTGCCATGACAAGATCTGTCTTCACCCCTTTTTTTCCAGATGTTTCTGTTGTATCATCCTCTCCTGCCGTCATATTTTCCTGTTCTTCGATGTTCTGTTTAAGTGTACTGTCAGATGAAATAATGGCAGGCATAATGTTGGTTTTAAAAAAATCGTACGAAATTCCGGCTTGACCGGCTTCACCATAAGCATTTTCCGTAAAATCTCTGATCAGGAGAAGTTTTCTTATATGGTTGACAATTCCCGACAGAATCTGAAGCGGGTAAAGACCGTCCTCCAAAAGTGACTTAATAAGAAAAAGTGCCTGCTCAGCGTTTTTATTTGATATGGCTCCCGTCAGTTCAAAAATAGGATCTTTTTTCGTTCTCTTCACCAGGGATATCACATCCTTACTTGTAATCATTTCACTGTCACCGACATAGCTGACAAGCTTTTCCAGGCTGTTTGCAAATGTGGACAAATCAAATCCCGTTGTTTCCATTAAGGTAGCGAAAGCCTTTCTGTCCATGGTCTTGCCGTTTTCTGACACGATCATTTTCATACTTTCATACAATACAGCCTCCTGGGCTTTTTTATCCGCCATCCGGTTTCCCTGGGGAATTGAGCAGTCGATAATCATGCCGGCTTTCTTCACAGCCTTGTAAAGCGTCCTCCGTTTATCCACCTTTCCTGTTGTCATGACAAGCAGGTTTTGATCCGGGAATCCTTTTTCAATTGCCTCCTGCAAAAGAGCGGCATCTGCTTTACCCGAATCCACATCATTTTCTTCCGACACATCAGCATCCGTTGCCTGATGGGCTGTTGAAAACAGCCCATCAATAGCCACTGCGATGACTTTAGTATCTGAAAGAAATGAATACGTACTAATGCTCTCAACAGCCTTTGCCACGCTATTGTTTTCACCGTCTATCTTTTCATAGTTGAATTCCCTGTCGGATTCAGGGATCAGGATGTCAAGGATATCCGATAATACTTTATTGACCAGGAATTCTTCCCCAAAAATGAGATGTGCCTTTGCGGGATCTTCCTTTTTCAGTTTTAATAAATAATTTTTAAAGTCTTTGTAATGGATTTCAGACATTTTTTTCAGATGCCGATGTGGCCCTTCTTGAAAGAATAATCAGCATGACCACTGCAAGGGATGCCATGGACCATCCGATGATCTGAGAAACGGAAAACATCTGAAAGACAACTTCACCGCGGAAATCAGCCCTGAACATCTCGTTTACTGATCGGATGATGCCGTAAAGCATAACATAGATCCAGAACAACTGGCCGTCGAATTTCATTCGACGTCTGATGAAAATCAGTATAAGAAAAATGACCAGGTTGCTTCCCGCAGCATACAACTGGGTAGGATGAAGCGCAACGCCAATTGGCCTTGCCAAAGTCTGGGGATGGATAAAGGTAACCGCCCATGGAAGATCACAAACTTTTCCATAGCAGCATCCTGCAAAAAAACATCCGAGCCGTCCAAAGACATGGAGGATGGCGCCACTAGGCGCGACAATATCAGCGGTTTTCCATAATGGCAATTTGGTTTTTATTATGTATATACCACCGGCTAAAAAACCACCGATAAAGGCCCCATAAAAAACGAGCCCGCCGTTCCATATACGGAATACCTCAAAAAAATCATCGGCAAATATCTCCGGAGTCGTGATTATATAAAAAACTCTTGAACCGATCACGCCCGAGATGACCAAATAGAAACAAAGATCTGTTAATTTGTCAGGGTCCAGGCCGACCCTTTTCCCTTCCTTTCTTGCAATTAAAAGACAGATCATAATGCCCATTGCAATTAAAAAACCATACGTATAAATAGTAAAACTGCCGATTTTCAATAGTATTGGATGCATGTCTTAATTCTCTAAAGGCATTTTTTTAAAAATCAGGTGAAACAAAAAAATTGCCATGCCGATGGATATGGCGCTGTCGGCAATATTAAACGCCGGCCAGTGAATGTCCTTGATGTAAAAATCGAGAAAATCGACCACTGTGCCAAGTCGAATCCGGTCGATCATATTACCGATAGCGCCGCCGAAAATCAGCGCAAATCCTGAGGCAAGGATTGGATGCGTTTTGGGAGTATTTTTATAAAAATAAAAAATAAATCCCATGGCTATGGTAGACACAACCAGAAACAAGATCGTACGTACCAAGAGGCTCTGGCCGGACATGAACCCGAACGCCCCACCCGGGTTGTAAATATGTGTAATATTGAAAACCCCCGGAATAACAACTATCGAACTATACGGTGTGATCAGCTTTACGATAATCACCTTGGACACCTGATCAAATAAAACAATCAAAAACGAAACAACAATTAGAATTTTATACTTTCCCATATTGATCATTAATCTGTTAAAACCATTTATATCATCCGTTTTTTATCCGATTTCAACAAGGGCGGTTCTACACCGCTCACATACTGTCGGCTTTTCAGCATCTTCGCCAACCGTCTGGTCATATATCCAGCACCGCTCACATTTTTCACCCGGTGCACTACCCACTAGGATTGACAGCCCTTCTATTTCTTCACTTTTATAGTGTTCGCCTGTGTCAGGCAATTCATCTTTCAGCAGTGTTTTTGAAACAATAAAAATATGTCTCAATTCCTGTTCATATCCGCTGAGAAACGACAAAAGATCTTTGTCGGCACTGATAATCACTTCTGCGTCAAGCGGATGGCCGATGAGTTTCTTTGCCCTTGCAAGCTCCAGTGCCTTTGTCACTTCTCCACGGATTTTGATGAGCTTTTCCCATTTTTCAGCAAGCGCATTGTCTTGCCATGCAGCGCCCGGTTCGACAAAACTCGCAAGATGGATACTCTCTTCCTTTGATTCTGCTGTTGGCATAAATTTCCATATTTCCTCTGAAGTAAAAGGAAGTATGGGCGCCATAATTCTGGCCACAGAGTCCAGAAGAATATGCATGACAGTCTGTGCGCTTCTTCGAGCTTGTGATGCCGGTGGCGATGTGTACAGCCTGTCTTTCAGTATGTCGAGATAAAACGAGGAAAGATCTACGGTGCAGTAGTTATAAAGCGAATGATATATGGTATGGAACTCATACCTGTCATAAGCGCCTTTTATCTTTTCTATCAACTCGCAGAGTTTGTGCAAAGCGAACCTGTCGATTTCGCTCATGGATTCCAGGGCAACCGAATCCTTGCCCGGATCAAAATCACTGATGTTTCCGAGCATGAACCGGCAGGTATTTCGGATTCTCCGGTATGTGTCGCTCAACTGCTTTAATATACTGTCCGAAATCCGAATGTCATCCCTGTAATCAGAAGCGGAAACCCATAGCCGTAAAATTTCTGCGCCAAACTGCTTGATCACCTTTTCAGGGGCAATCACGTTACCGACTGATTTAGACATTTTTTTCCCGTGAGCGTCCACCACAAATCCATGCGTCAATACAGCCTTATACGGCGCCTTATCCCTTGTTCCTACAGAATGAAGCAATGTGCTGTGAAACCATCCCCGATGCTGGTCACTTCCTTCAAGATAAAGATCGGCCGGCCATTCAAGATAATCACGCGCTTCCAATACTCCGGCATGGCTTACACCCGAATCAAACCATACGTCTAAAATATCATCCTCTTTGACCAGGTTTTTTGATCCGCATTTCCGACATTCAGTCCCATTGGGCAGAAAATCTTCAATTCCCTTTTCAAACCAGACGTCGGCTCCGTGTTCATCGAACATGGAGAAAATCTTTTCATCAACTTCCGGGTCTGAAACAACGGTTTGGCAATCTTCGCAATAAAAAACCGTAATCGGAACTCCCCAGGACCGCTGTCTTGACACACACCAGTCCGGCCTGTTCTCAATCATGCTGAAAATTCTATCCCTTCCCCATGACGGAATCCACTGTACTTTATCAATTTCAGCCAAAGACTTTTGTCTAAGGCCGGTATTGTCCATGGAGATAAACCACTGGGGTGTGGCCCGGAAAATAACCGGTTTTTTGCATCTCCAACAGTGGGGATACGAATGCGTGATCGTTTCCTCGGCAACCAGTGTATTGGTTTCCTTCAGTTTTTCGGTGATTTCCGAATTGGCCTTAAATACAAACGTGTTGCCAAAAAATTCCACGTCATCAGAAAAACATCCGTTATCCTCAACCGGTGAATATGCGTCCAATTCGTATTCAAGCCCTATTTCGAAATCCTCCCTTCCATGGCCGGGAGCAGTATGAACGCAGCCGGTACCGGCCTCAAGGGTTACATGTCGACCGAGTATGATAAGAGATTCCCGGTCATACAAGGGATGACGACATTTTTTTCTTTCGAGAGATCCGGCCTCAATATCCGCAAGAACCGAGTATTCTTCTTTTCCAAACGTTTTCATGCAGCCTTCCACAAGATCCTTTGCAACAATCACAACTTCGTCATTTCCGATATCAACAGCAGCATAGATAAAGTCAGGGTGAAGCGCCACGGCGAGGTTGGCGGGCAGGGTCCACGGCGTGGTTGTCCATATCACCAAGAAAACCGATTTCCCTGAAAGTGCAGGGATATCGTCACCAAGGTTATCAACCATCGGAAACCGGACGGAAATAGATGGTGACGACTCATCATGGTATTCGATTTCAGCCTCGGCAAGCGCGGTCTGGCAGCTGCAACACCAGTATATAGGCTTTTTACTTCTGAACAAAGCTCCGTTTTCAGCAAATTTCCTGCATTCTTTTGCAATGATTGCCTCATAGCGGTTTGTCATGGTCAGGTAAGGGTTGTCCCATTCACCTGACACGCCGAGACGCTTGAACTCTTCCCTCTGGATGTCGATAAATTTTTCAGCATATGTCCGGCATTCCTGCCTGACCTGTACCAGTGTCATATCCTTCTTTTTCGAACCCAGCTTTTTATCTACGTTATGCTCAATCGGAAGACCGTGGCAGTCCCATCCCGGCACATATGGCGCGTCAAAACCAGCCATTTGTCGGGACCTGATGATAATATCCTTTAATATTTTATTCAGGGCAGTGCCGATATGGATATGCCCGTTTGCATACGGTGGTCCGTCATGCAGAATAAACCGCTTCCGGCTTTTTGATGCAGCCCTGATCTTCTCATACAGGTTGGCTTTATCCCATTCCTTAAGTTGCTCCGGTTCACGGTTGGCAAGGTTTGCTTTCATGGGAAAGCCGGTATTCGGAAGGTTAAGTGTTTTTTTGTAATCCATTTTTGCTCCGTTGATTATGCTTATTAACCATTAAAAATCTACGGATTTTAAGTCAGGGAAGGTACGTGTGTCAAGGATTAAAACAGAACTTTGTGAATACAGCATGTTGACTTGCTTCGATCAGGCAGAATGCTTATTAGCCTTGCTTCATCCTGTGATGCAATCTTTCAGCCCTTAAGCAAAAGGCTTCAAGCTTAGCATGAATCAATTGTGGGAATGGAGATCCGTCACTTTCAATTGCCAGAAAAGGAAGTTCTTCAACATCTTCAAGAATAGACTTAAGTCGCTTGTCTTTCGGAGCAGTGGCAAGTTTGTCTTCCCTGTTCATGGTATCGTTCAATATCGCCTCGGACATACGATTTGGCATGCAGCCAAAAGGTCCTATTGCAATAACACCGCATGCATGGTTTGCGATTTCGGTAATGGCGCTTCCAATGGTAAGGACTGCTTCACCCGCCAATTTGGGTGATATATAAGTCTTGGCATTATCAATCATGGTATCAATATCCACTAACTCGGCTTGAACAAGGCCTGATTTCCTCAGTAATGCCTTCAAATGTTTTTCATGTTTTGCCATGATTTTCTTTCTCAACATGAAACCCAATTTTTCCATGATCGTCATGGACATATAAACCATCTTTTTATCAACCAGGTAGTCCGAATAGATCAGCCATTCGGCAATCGGTGCACAGGTTACAGCAAAACCTCTTTTTGCGAGAAGCTCGGTCAAATACCTACGGGAAAGTCCGTCACGCCTCACAAATATTTCTCCTGCAAGATAGATCACCGGCACATCTTCAAGCGACAGCTTCATGGGAATCCCCCCGAGAATCCGGCTTGTTTCTTTAAGCCTCTTTTTCAGTCCCGCAAAATCTTCTGTTTCAAGGGTTTCCATTATCTTGGCCCATTCTTTTTCAAATATGCCTGTCCCTTTGTTAACATCCACGGCATTTGCGAGAATCATGGACCGGATGTCCTCCATTACGTCGGCCACAACAACCGCCCACCAGGTTTTAATATGCAAATCACCTCCAAGACCCGCGTAACTGTTTTCAGATGAAAGGGAAAGAAGCGCCACATCCGGAATCTCCAATCTCTTGATCAGATCCTCCATAAAAACAAAATACTGGCCAAACCGGCACGGCCCCGAGCCCGTGGGCATAAAATAGACGAGTATTTCTCCGTCTTTTTTGTAATTCCGAATATAATTCAGCAAAAATCCGGTGGTCAGCAAAAGCGGCAGGCACTCTTTGCAGCTCGTGTTGGCCCTGCCGAGCTTAAGAATCGCCTCATCTGCAGGCTGATGAACAATCGCGTTAAGCCCCTGGGATCTGAAAACGCTCCCGATGGCTTCCGTTGTCAAACGACCCATTGACGGAAAAAGCAATGTGACTTTCGGATCCCTCAGGGGAGCAGTTTTACCGGATGATGTGGTCACCACCGGGACACCGTTTTCAAGAGAGGTCTCGGCAGCCCTGAATCGGGTTATTTTTTCCGGGGTCTTCTCTATCCCCTCAAGCTGCCTGAATGTAGCCACAATATCAAGATAAGCCTCTATCCTTGTTTCAAGCCCTGCATCAGCCGTATGGCTGTCAAGTTCAAGGGTCAGGGAGGGCTTTTTGCCCATGATGCTTCTAAAATAGCCGATGAGAAATGAATCCGGTCCACAAGAAAAATTGGTTATAAATGTACTGAAAAGCTGGGGGTGTTTTTTTACCAGCCTGGACGCCTTCATAATCTGCTGCCCCGCACCCCAGTACATGTGTTTTTTATCCCTTTCATCCTCAAGATTGAGAAAGTCGACGGGAATGACCTGGACGCCTCTTGACGCCAGTTTATGAGGAATCCCCATATTGGCTTCCCCGACGTACCCGTTGTAAGGTCTGGCAAATATCACCATCGCAGTTCTGTCTGGATCTGATTCCAGTTCAGCCATAACCTTTTTGCCGATATCCTTCATCTCTCTGAAGCAGGCGTTCTGCGTATCTACTGCTTTTTTAAATGCGTTTACGGCCTTTTTCTTTCCTTCACCCATTTTTGCCGCGGTCTCAACAAACTGATCTATTGCTGTTTCAAGTCCTGTCCTTAGATCCAGAAGCGGCGCCAGTATTTGTTCGCTCTTTACTTTTAATTTTTCAATCTGTTCTCTGAATGTGGTCCGCAGATAGAATGTTTCGCCCTGAACAAACGGGCATACTTGTGAGCTTTCATTTCCGTTGCTGCTGGGTATGGATTTAAAATGAGGAAGAAATATAAAATCAGGCTTGCCGCCCTTCTCAAGCCCGCCCTTCTCGATCATTGAATAGAAGAACCCGTGGGCCAGTTCTGCAGGATAGCAGAAAGCCGCCGACCGCCTATCGATCCCTTCCTTGGACGGCTCGTCCGGCAAGATGATTTCATATCCAAGTTCAGTAAAAAAAGTTGAATAAAGCGGATAAAAGGTATTCACCAGAAAACTTCGGTTGATCCAGACACGACCCTTCGGCGTTACCCCCTCTGACAATGAATCAGCATATTTATCAAAAATAAGCTCCTGCCTGAGCTTTATCAGGTCAAGTGTTTTAACGTCATAATCAATGTTGTGTCTTAAATTGTAATATCGGTTACAGGCACCGCCAAAAGGATACTTTTTCCCCACCAGCTCAATCATTGCAATATTACATTGTCTGTCACATTTTTCTTTTCCGCCGCCGCATATAAATGATTTCCCATAGTTTACATCGCGAGCCGCAAGGGATTTAAGGTCAAACAGTCCGTCCTCAAGGAGGTTGTTTTCAATTCGTTTTTTTACCTCAAGAGCCACACCAAAGGCACCCATCAGCCCGGGTTCCGGCGGGACAATAATCGGTTTGCCCACAAGGGAGGCCATGGCCAATGGAATAGCATGGTTATAGCAAACACCGCCCTGCATGAAGATTTTCTCTCCAACCTGCCGGTTGCCTTTGACTCGGTTTGAATAGTTCATGCAGATGGAATAGACCAGCCCTGCAACAATATCCTCATGCGCCACACCTTCGTGAATCGCATTCTTAATATCCGACGAAATAAATGCAGCACACTGATCGTTAAAATTCGGAGGCTTCTTCCCCTTCATCGCAATATCTGCAATATCCTCCATTGCAACATTCAACGACTCAAGAGCCGACTCTTCAAGAAATGATCCCGTCCCTGCCGAGCACGCCTCGTTCATCGCATAATCAGAAGATACACCGTTGGTAATATACGTATATTTTGCGTCCTGCCCGCCTATTTCAAAGATCGTATCCACTTTATCATCAAAATGTACAGCCGCGGCAGCATGTGCAATGATCTCGTTTATGACGCCGTCTGTCAGGGCGTGAAGTCCTGCAATTTGGCGGCCTGAGCCGGTGACGCCAAGGCCTGTAATAGTGATACTGTCGGGGTCGACACTCGATTCCACCTGCTGAAGTATCGATTCGTAACACTTCCGAGATGCGCCCACCGGATCTCCGCTGGTCCTTAGATAGATGGTGGCGAGCATGGCATTGTCGTCTATTCGTAAGAGCACTGCCTTTGTGGTTGTAGACCCCACGTCAAGGCCCAGAATGCAGTGATCCCCTTCCCTCACCTTGTCTGTTTTAATGGTTTTAAATTCCACCTGATCCTTAAAATCTGATAAGGGAGGTAAAGATTCAAAAGGTTCAATCTCAGTCCTGAAAAGCGACTCTTTTCCGGGAAACGGGTCGGTCTGGTTGTCCAGTGCCCACAACGCCGTACCCAGGGCCTCAAAATACGGGGCTTCTTCAGGAACGATCAATCCCGGTATTTCAGCTTTAAGATTGTCGATCATCATCCGGTTCAATGCTGTCCCACCGGTCATCATGATGTTTTGACGGCCCACTTTTTTCAAAAGCTCAAGCACCTTGTTCGACATCATGACACAGAGTCCGGCCGTTACTTTTGATTTTGGAATTCCCTTGTTGGTAGCGTGGGTACAGTCTGATTTACAAAACACTGAGCAACGCCCTGACACATGGTGAGGATCTTCATTATCGGTCCAGTCTTCTATATCCTCAAGAGATATATCCATTCTTCTCAACTGCTGGAGAAAAAATTCCCCGGTGCCCGAGGCGCACTTGTTGCCTGTCAGCACGTTTGATATCTTACCTTTGCTGTTCAGCACATAGGTCATGAAGGTTTCACCGCCAGCGGAAACCACAGCGGGACAGGAAACATCTTTTGGTTTTACAAACCTGAACGCATATTCAACTGCTTCCGGTTCTGAAATGGAGGACAGGTTAACGAACTTGTGAAATTTTCTTCCGGTTACCGCGATTTTGTCAAAAATATCAAAATCGAGGTTTTCCACAACAGACATCATGGTCTGCTTTGGATCGCCGCCATGGTAGTGAACCGAAGCGTCGACGATACGTGCACCATTGTCAACCCCTGTCCCGTCACTTTGGTTTTCGTTGCTGTTGGCCTCCACCTGTACTACAGATATGGTTGAAGCGCCCAGGCAAATGCCGAGGCTCATTCTTTTTCCATTGGAATGACTGTTATCAGTCATCTCTATATTTGATATTCCTTCTTTCATCAGTTTTGCTGCTCCAGTGAGATCCGTGTGTCATTAAATCAATAAAATAAAATGTCATGTAATGTGAATATGATAAGCATGTTTGTCAATAAGGAGATCGAATATAACGATTCATTAAAAAAATCAATGGTGCATTTAATTGTTTTTTCTTTAAATCATAATTGTATCTGTCGCCCTGTTATGATATTGCCGGTATTTCAAATGGAACTATGTATTATTATGGAATCATTTCCATTTTTAATGTTAGCTTAAAGATCGCGAAATGCAAAAATGCTGGGAACCATCGTAAACACAGTTGCAATCATTATCGGAGGACTGGCCGGCCTTCTGTTCAGGGGCGGCATTCCCGAGAAATATAATGAAACCATCATGCATGCCATCGGCCTTGCGGTGATCCTGGTGGGCCTCACAGGCGCGTTAAAAGTCGAAAAAATACTGGTCGTTATCTTCAGCATGGCATTGGGCACCCTGATCGGAGAACTTTTAAGAATTGAAGACCGCCTTGAGAAACTGGGCAAATGGCTTGAAGACCGATTTTCAAGTTCAGGAGACGGCAAAATATCAAAGGCATTTGTCACCACCAGCCTGATATACTGTGTGGGTTCAATGGCCATCATCGGATCAATGGAAAGCGGCATTTCCGGCAACCATCAGACGCTCTTTGCAAAATCAGCCCTTGACGGCATCGCTTCGATTGTTTTCGCCTCAACCCTTGGCGCCGGTGTTCTATTATCCTCAATATCGGTTTTCGTATACCAGGGCTTCATCACCGTTGCCGCATCTTTCATGAAGCAGTTCCTCACACCGGAAGTGGTCAACCAGATGTCGGTCACCGGAGGCCTCTTAATCATGGCCATCGGATTCAACCTCCTTGAAATAATAAAAATAAAGATCGGCAACATGCTCCCGGCCATCTTCATCCCCCTTATTTATTTTATGATCCGGCAGCTTGTCGCATGGATATAGAAGAAAAACTATTAAAGAGAGTTTGGAAAGATGACAATCTCGTAAAAAGTCAATTACGGATATTTAAGGAGGCAAAAATGTTCCAAAAACACCTGGACATCGGATACACCCCCGCCATTCCGGGAATTGAAATGAAGACGCTGGTCCACGGCGAAAATACTTTGATGACGAAATTCCTGCTGAAAAAAGGCAGTCTGCTGCCCCGGCATTCCCATCCCCATGAGCAAACCGGCTACCTTGTAAAAGGCCGGATTCGCCTGTCAATCGGCACTGAATCATTCGAAGTAATACCCGGTGACAGCTGGTGCATTCCAGGTGATGTCGAACACAAAGCTGACATCATCGAAGACTCGATAGCTATCGAGGTATTTTCGCCTGTAAGAGAGGATTATTTGCCGAAAAATAATGAGCCCGGAGGGGCAAAATGAATCAGAATACAATTGTTAATAACCTTTATGAAATCATCGAATCCGCGCCACTTGATGAGGCCGTGGGAATAAGACTGGCCCATCTGACCGGCAGCGCTGAATTTTCATTATTTGCCGCGGAGATAGGCCCTCAAAAAAAAGTGGGGGCGCATTATCATAAATCCGGCATTGAAACCTACCAGATTGTCGAAGGTGAAGGAATAATGCACCTGGGCAAGCCTGACAGCAATAACACGGTTCAATGGACGGATTCATTTAACGTCAAAACAGGCGATTGCTTCACGGTGAACGAAGGAGAAGTGCACCAGTTGGTGAATATCCTTGATAGCAAATTGATTATAGTGGCTGGCTGCTCCAAAGCGCACGTAACCACTGACAGGATAACCGTCAAGGGATACGAGGCATAAGGTAAAACAATATTACGGATAAGGCCGCGTTGATCATGGGTCGAACATGTGGTAATGATCGGCATGTTCGAATTCATAACTAGTAATGGCTACCTGTATCTTTTTCTACTGAGTTTTATTGCATCCACTATTATCCCATTAGGATCTGAATGGCTTCTTGTGGCCTTGCTGATCAAATCCTTAGATCCTGCTCTTTTGCTTTTTTCCGCCACTGCAGGCAATTTTCTCGGGGCCTGCACAACTTACATCATTGCCATTTACTGCACTCCATTTCTTGCAGAAAAAGTTCTAAGAATCGATTCCAGGTCCCGTAACCGTGCGGCATCTCTTTACAAAAAATACGGTTCATGGTCTCTGCTGCTGTCATGGCTTCCGTTCATCGGTGATCCTTTATGTTTTATCGGCGGTGTATTCAAAATTCCGTTTATCAAATTTGCTTTGCTGGTTTTTACCGGAAAACTGGCAAGATATGCGTTTGTCACAGCCGTAACCCTGTCAGCATGCAATTGATCATACTTTTACGGTTAACTGAAAAGTGTCGAGTCTTGTTTGAGTCTGGTCTTGACTCTTTTGAAGCTCTTGCATAAAGTTCTTCATATCCAGTCTGTTAAAAAACAAGGGAGAAATTATGAAAAATGTATTTCCGGAACCAATTACCGGTTTGCCTGAGGCTGATATACCGATTGATGGTATTAAAGCAAACCTTTCTCAATCCAAAGATCACCAGATTATTTTTATGCAGTTTGAAAAAGACGTGGATTTACCGGAACATTCCCATGCAGCGCAGGTAGGATTCGTGCTTGAGGGCAGGATTGACCTTGTGATTGACAGCAACCATAAATCATATGAAAAAGGAGACCGTTATTATATTCCGTCCAATGTTAAACATTCAGGGAAAATATATGCCGGATATGCCGACATCACTTTTTTTGATGAGCCAAATCGTTATTCAAAAAGAGGTTAATCCAGCCATATGATCAGTCAACCCTTTTCAAAAACCCTTGCTTCAATAAAAAAGGCAAACCTTTTCATCCTGATGCTTGCCTGTGCGGTTCTTGGCATTCTGTTTGTGGTCACTGCAGTGGGTATAATCACATGGTCTTCCGTCCATCTGATCCATATCGAAACAGGTTGGCTGGATACACTTGTGACCTGGATTATTGGATGTGTAACCGGTATCGGCGGATGGTTCATGCTGCCTGCATTTATTGTGCTGATTGCCGGTCTGTTCCAGGAAACAGCTATTCACAGGGTGGAAACCGTCTTTTATCCAGATGCGGTTCGCAGTGGAGGGCCCCGAATATGGCCTGAAGTGATACATGACATAAAGTTTACTATACGGGCGATTTTACTAAATATATTGATTCTGCCATTCTATCTGATAAGTATCGGTTTTGCGATGTCTATTATAGTCAACACCTATCTTCTTGGACGGGAGTTCTTTGAAAGCGCTGTTGGTTACCATATCGGAAAACCCGCGGCAAAACAGCTGGGCAGAAAAAATCGGATTGTTGTTTACAGCGGCGGTCTTGTTATCACCCTGATGACCCTCGTACCATTGCTAAATCTTTTTGTCCCGATTTTGGCAACAGTCTGGATGGTACATGCTTATCACGGAATAAAAAACAAGCAGGGCGTCGTCATTGGAAAAAATGGGAAAAATTCGAATTCGTGACACTTTGGCAACCAACAAGGAGATTTTAATAATGGTAACGCTTCCCGTGTTTGAAAGCGATACAAGCTATGATGTATCACCTACAAAAATTATAGCACTTGGTCTAAATTACCGGGACCACATTGCTGAAAGCCATTCCGTTAAAGTACGCGGTTTTACCGATGACATACCCGAAGAACCAATCCTGTTCCCTAAAACACCTAATGTGCTCATCGGCCATGAAGAGGCTATTGTCATACCGAAGTTTCTTAAAAAATATAATTTCGAAGAGTTGAGAGTCGACTTGGTTCAGGATTCCAATACATGCCATATGATTTTCAGCATTCCGGACATTATTTCCTTTGTTTCAACCAACTTCACCTTGATGCCCGGTGATATTATTTTAACCGGCACTCCGAGCGGTGTCGGCCCTCTTGCCCACGGAGATTTGGTGGAAGTTGAAATCGAAAATATTGGTGTTTTAAAGAACCATGTTGTTAATGAAGTTGAAAATATAATTTTTTTCTGATATTGTGCTTTTTTTTTTCAAACCAGCAGGTACGATGGTGATTGAATGGAAAGCACGATATCCAGAATAGAAGAATTGTTTAACCCCCGGTCAGTGGCGATTGTCGGTGTACCCAGGGGGCTCAAATTCGGAAAACTTTTTTTAATGGCCCTTATTGACCAGGGATTTCAGGGTTCGATCTACCCGGTAAATCCCAATGCAGAAGAAATCGACGGCCTAAAAACGTATCCCGACCTGCACTCAATACCCGGCGCAGAACGCGCCATGAAAAGTTATGCCCGGGTTTATCAATACCAAAGCCGGAGCAATACTCAGCGGAGGAAATAATGAAAATCGAAACAGCCATTAAAAACGGTCGAGCTAATCTTTCGGAATATGAGTCCAAACTTTTTCTATCATCTTATGGGATTCCCGTTACAAAAGAGGTCCTGATTAAAGACCAGGAAGAGATTGTTTCGGCAGCCAAGGAAATCGGATATCCGCTTGTCCTTAAAGGATGCGGCCATGATATTTTGCATAAAACCGAGAAAGATCTGGTAAAGACCGATATCAGAAACGATGATGAAGCAAAAGCCGCATTTCATGCAATTACCTCAAACATGGAAGGAACAGAAAAAAATATTCTGGTTCAGGAAATGATTCAAGGAAGGCGGGAGCTTGTGGCCGGAATGACCCGCGACCCGCAATTCGGCCCTTGCGTCATGTTTGGTATCGGAGGAATTTTTACCGAAATTCTTGAAGATGTGTGTTTCAGAGTTGCTCCGCTAACTCGTGAAGATGCTTTTGCCCTGATGCAGGGCATTCGGGGCAAAAAAATTCTGGGTGCTGTTCGAGGTATGCCTGCCGTTGATATGGAAGCACTCGCCGATATATTGATAGCAGTCGGACAAATAGGAATAGATCATGATCAGGTGAAAGAAATCGACCTTAACCCTATTAAGGTTGCAAAAGGTTCGCCTGTCGCAGTTGATGCGTTAATAGTTTTGAATAATACCAAGAGTTGAAACCGATGAATTCCGACACAAAAGAAAAATTAGACAAAATGTTTAACCCCAGAGGCCTTGCTGTTTTTGGCGGTGTGTCAAAACTCGGGTCATTTGGAAATTCCATTGTAATGAGTCTTTTAAAATATGGCTATAAGGGAAAACTCTACCCGATATCACCAAAAGGCGGAGAAGTTGCGGGACTCAAAGTGTATAAAAGTCTTGATGAAATTAAGGAACCAATCGATCTTGCATCGATATCCGTGCCTGCTAAAGCCGTGCCGGAAGTTCTTGAGGATTGTCTAGAGCATGGTGTTGCAGGAGCCGAAATACATACCTCAGGCTTCGCGGAGACAGGAGAAGCAGCTGATATCAAACTGCAGGAAAAAATCACGGAAATATCTTCAAGGGGGCTCAGAATCGTCGGTCCTAACTGCTTCGGTCTCCACTCTCCCACAGGAGGCATAACACTGCTGCCTGGATTTGACTTTTCAAAAGAGCCCGGCAATGTGGCAATGATCTCCCAAAGCGGCGGTATTGCCAACGACTTCGGTCATGAAGCCATTGCAGCCGGCCTAAAGATAAGTAAAATCATTTCTTTTGGAAACGGATGCGACTTGGACGCTTCAGCACTTCTTGAGTATCTCGGCGAAGACAAAGACACAGCATATATTGCCGCATATATTGAAGGTGTTCAGGACGGCAGGAAGTTTCTTGACACTGTTAAATCTGTATCGAATAAAAAACCGGTTCTCATATGGAAAGGCGGGCTTACACCTTTAGGCGCAAGAGCAACACTCAGCCACACCGGATCACTTGGCGGCGTATCAAAAATATGGGAAGGGGCGATCACCCAAACCGGCGCCCTGTCGGTTAAAGGTCTGGATGAAATAGTAGATACACTGTCAGTCCTCACGCATTTAAAAACCAGGGGAAAAAAAATCGCCATTGTCGGCGGTGGGGGCGCAATAGGTGTCTTCAGTTCAGACCTCGCCCATGAATGGGGCCTTAAAATCCCTCCATTCAGTCAGGGCACGCAAAAGCGACTCCGGGAATTTTTTCCAACCCCCGGAAACAGCGTTGTGAATCCCCTTGACACAGGCACTCCCATGTTTCCGCTGGAATGGCTGAGCGGCATGATCCGGGAAATATTAATAAGGGAGCCTATTGATGTTATGGTGCTAATTATGCTGCTCCACCCCCTTGAAGTTGTGGCGCCTGCTTTTATGGAGATGGCAGGTATTAAGCCGACTTCCCCTGGCGGAGAATATCTTGACGGCCTATTAACGTCTGTCTCAAAACTCAAAAAAGAGACTGGAAAAGATATCGCTTTAGTCCTTGAAAATAGAACATACAGACCGGAAGACCTTGATGTTGAATCTGTGAGAAGAAGAGTTGTCAATGAATACCAGAAACAAGGCATACCAGTATTTCCTTGTGCTGAAAGGGCTCTCAGGGGAATCCGAAATGCCGCAGCATTGAATTCTTAATGCCGCCGGATTGGCAAATATTTCATCTTTTGATTTTTTCACACGTTCTTATAAAAGCTGCTTTTTGACTCTCAGCCATAAACATCTCATTTACTTTTTTTGCTTATTACCACATCATCACGCCATGGTTTTTTACCTTTATAACGAGCCAGATGATCCTTTCCTTTTGAAAGCGCTTTTTTCAAGCCAGCCCTCTTAAACAGGACATTCGCTTTTTTCTGAGTCGAAATCGCCTCGTCAAACTTGCCTATTTCAGCATAAGAAGCTGCCAGTGTATCGAGTTTAAACGCATCGGGTTTTAGGATAACCGCTTTTAATGCAAAGCTAAGCGCTTTTTTACCGTCACGACTCTTATCCAAAGGGCATGTGGCAAGAATCCACGCAAGGCTGTTATGAGCGTCGGCATTTTTCGGATTTAGTTCCAAAGCCTTTGTGTAGTCTTTAACTGCACTCTCGAACTGTCCTTTATTTTTCCATGCAATGCCACGGTTGGTATACGCATTAACATATTCGGGCGATATTTCAATCGCTTTTGTAAAATCTTCAATGGCTTTATCAAACTCTTTACCGACAAAATATGCAATTCCCCGACTGTTATATGCTTTTATAATTCGGGGGTTTGCAATAATCGCTTTTGTAAAATCTTCTATTGCTTGCCCCCGATCTCCTTTTTTATACCACACAATTCCACGACTGTTGTAGGTTTCAGCATCACTCGGATCAATTTCAAGTGATTTTGAAAAGTCGGTAATTGCCTTATTGTAGTTTGCCAGACGATAGTGGATTATTCCGCGTCCGGTGTATGCCCGCGCAAAAGAAGGATTAATCTTGATGGCTGTGGTGAAATCAGCAATCGCCTTTTCGTATTCACCCATGTCCCCGTTTGCAAGTCCACGACTGTTATAGACCGTTGCATTATAGGGATTCATTCTAATGGCTATGCTGTAATCAGAAATTGCCCTGTTGTAATCACCGCTGTGTTTCCACCCAATGCCGCGGCTGTGAAATGAAGAGGAAAGAATCGGATTTGCAATTTTGATGATTGCATTAAAATCAGCAATTGCGCTATTAAAATCCCCTGCCATAAAACTTGTAATTCCATGATTGTTCAATGCGTCAATATCCCTTGGGTTAATTTCAATGGCTTTTAAAAAGTCGGTAATGGCAAGTACAAATTCACCTTTACTTTTCCATGCAATGCCGCGGCTGTTATATGCATCGGCAAAATGCGGCTCTATTTCAATAGCCTTGGTAAACGCCTCTATGGCCTTATCATAAACCTTTGATTCAAGGAAGGCTTGCCCCCGGTCATACCAATCGCCCGCATTTAAAGTAATTTCCTTTTTATCTTCGTTATCTTCTGAAACAGGCTGTTTTTCAACGCCTGTGCTGCAGGCAAAAAATCCGCAAAAAATGCTTGTCAAATAAACAATCGAAATCAGTGAAACAATGCGATTTTTTTTCATTTCACACCTTCCATTACTTTAACACGTCTTTCATACCCCGTTTTTTGTATATTGTAACATATAGAATAGACTTGCAAAATTAAAAGTTCAAGCCTTTTCTTCCAATGGAGTCGGCTCAAAGACTTTATTAGGTATATTGCATACTCATTCCATACCTAATAATTCATGGTTGAATTTTTTCTGGAATGCTTTACAGTATCAATATCGATGGAGCTTATTAATACATGAATGCAAAAAAACCAACATACGACGAACTGATACAGAGAGTCAAAGACCATGAAAAAGCGTCATCCTCTCACAGGAAAACAAAAAACGCTCTTTTCGAAAGCGAAGAGAAATACCGCAATATACTTGAAAACATTCAGGATGGATACTGCGAGTTGAATCTAAGAGGCCATTTTATTTTTGTTAATGATTACATGTTCAATATTTTGGGTTACTCCACGGATGTACTTTTAACTATGCGGGCATGGGATGTCATGGACGAAGAGAACTCTAACAAAGTATATAAATCTTTCAATGAGGTATTCGGAACCGGCATTCCATCAAAAGGTTTTGACTATGAAATCAATAGAAAGAACGGGGAGAAAAGACAAATTGAAGTTTCCGCTTCACTGATCATAGATGATGACGAAAAACCCATCGGGTTTAGAAGTATTGTCCGTGATATCACAGAACGAAAAAATGTTGAAAAAGCGCTCCGGAAAGCCCGGGATGAACTTGAACTACGCGTCAAAGAAAGAACATTTGAACTGGATGAAATAAATAAAAAACTTGAAGTTAAAACAATTAATCTGGAAGAGACGAATACAGCATTGCGCGTTTTGCTGAAAAGAAAGGAAGAGACAAAAAAAGAACTCGAGGAAAAGGTTTTGCTAAATATTAAGGATCTGGTTATCCCGGTCCTTCTAAAGCTC
This sequence comes from uncultured Desulfobacterales bacterium, assembly GCA_964617785.1. Classification (GTDB taxonomy): domain Bacteria; phylum Desulfobacterota; class Desulfobacteria; order Desulfobacterales; family SURF-7; genus JAFDJC01. Next base: position 32,545 of record CAZTYY010000002.1, read on the forward strand.
AAAGCTGCTGCTGGTCTTGACCAAAAACAGGATGCATATATTACGGTTATGAAAAACACATTGAATGATATCATTTCCGGATTTACGCGAAGCCTGTCTTCCAGGCAATACTGTCTCACTCCCACCGAATTACAGATTGCTTCCCTGATTCGACAGGGTAGACCTACAAAAGATATTGCCGCTTTTATGAATCTGTCGGGAAAAACAATTGAAACTCACAGAAGAAATATTAGAGGCAAAATAGGCATAAAAAACCAAAAAATTAATTTAAGAACGCATTTAATTACAATGAATTAAAAAGGAGTATATTATGACCATCCTCAATCCCAAAAAAAACAAATATGAACACCTTGATGAAAAATCAAGGGAGATCATGCTCAAAACGATAAATTTCTTTGAAACAAAAGGGAAGCAAAAACTGAAGGAAGATTATGAAAACAGGGTATGGTACACCGATTTTATCGAGTTTATAAAAAAAGAAAGAATATTCTCAACATTATTGACCCCTTCTGAATACGGAGACGAAGATACCCGATGGGACACCTTTAGAAACTGTGATTTTAATGAAATCCTCGGTTTTTACGGATTACCGTACTGGTATACATGGCAGGTTTCCATACTGGGACTCGGTCCAATCTGGATGGGCAAAAATGAAGAAGTTAAAAAGAAAACAGCTCAACTCCTTAAGGATGGTGGTATCTTTGCCTTTGGCCTTTCCGAAAAAGAACATGGTGCAGACCTTTATTCGAGTGATATGGCGTTGACACCACTCGGGGACGGCAAATACGTCGCCGACGGCGGCAAATACTATATCGGAAATGCAAATGAGGCTGCCCTTGTATCAACTTTTGCAAAAGATACTGAAACCGATGAATATGTCTTCTTTGCCGTAGATTCAAAGCATGAAAATTTTGAATGCGTTAAAAATATTTGTAACTCCCAGAACTATGTCGCTGAATACGCACTCCACAGTTACCCGATTACAGAAGCAGACATACTGACAAAAGGAAGTGAAGCATGGGACTCGGCACTTAACACCATAAATGTCGGCAAATATAACCTTGGCTGGGCATCCATCGGCATCTGTTCACACGCATTTTACGAAGCCATAACACATGCTGCAAGCCGCAAACTGTTTAACCATTATGTTACTGATTTTCCACATATCAGGCAGTTGTTCACCGATTCATTTGCACGCATCTGCGCAATGAAATTATTTGCTTTAAGAAATTCCGACTATATGAAATCCGCATCTTCGGAAGACAGGCGATATCTTCTTTATAATCCCATAACAAAAATGAAGGTAACAACGCAGGGTGAAGAAGTGGTAGACCTTCTCTGGGATGTTATTGCCGCCAAAGGGTTTGAAAAGGATATGTATTTTGAAATGGCTGCCATGGAAATCAGGGCGCTTCCAAAGCTTGAAGGAACCGTACATGTGAACATGGCCCTGATTGTGAAGTTTATGGCAAACTTTTTTTTCAACCCCGGAGAATTCCCTGAAATACCAAAAAGAGATGACCCGTCCAACGATGACTTTCTCTTTAAACAGGGCCCGACAAAAGGTCTTGGCAAAATTCAGTTCCACGACCCCTCAATAGCATACAACAGTGTCGATCTTCCGAATATCAATATCTTCAAAGAACAGATAGAAGTGTTCAAGGAACTTCTAATGCAGGCCCCGCCTGACAAAGAACAGATAAAGGATATTGATTTTCTTTTAATCATGGGAGAGCTTTTCACCCTAGTTCCTTACGGGCAATTGATTATCGAAAATTCTAAAATCCTGGATATCGAAGATGATCTTCTCGATCAAATTTTTGATTTTATTATCAGGGATTTTTCAAAGTTTGCACTCCAGCTTTATTCCAAAACAAGCAGCACGGATAAGCAAATGGAAATCTGTATGAAGATAATCAGAAAACCTGCGATCAATAAAGAAAGATTTAACAGGGTTTGGGAAAAATACGTCTATTCGCTGAACAAAGCATACGAAATGTCAGCTTAGGGTTCGCGAAAAAATAAATTTGCATTGTAGAGACGTTGCATGCAACGTCTCTACACAAACACCGGTTAGCCGGGAATAAAATCAGGCGTTCTGACTTCAATCATTGTTATGGCTTCTTCGGGGCATCCAATGGCACACTGTCCACAACCAAGGCATTTTTCAGCATCAACTTCAGCAATATCATTGTCACCTACTTTAATTGTATCAAACCAGCATCGGTCTTCACATGTTCCGCAGGCCAAGCAGAGCTCAACATCTATTTCCGGTTTATAACGGCTTGGATCACACAGATTGACACCGTCTGAAATCAAAAGTGAAAAAGCCTGGCAGCAGCATCCGCAGCAGTTGCATATAAAATGACCGGCATCGGTCTTGTTCATGGTCACATGAATAAGTCCTGCCTCCTGAACTTTTTCGATTACTTCCAGGGCTTCGTCTTTTGTCAGTTCGCGGCCCGACCCTCTGTCTATGGTATAGTCCGCGCCCCTGTTGATCTGAAGACAGACTTCAATGGGCGCATCACACTTTTTCATGGATAGTCTGCATGTACACTTTGCGACAGCAATCCGGTCCGCACCCTTAATAAGCTCTTTGATGCTGTCCGGGGCAAGCACCTGTGCCTTGCCGGCGTCAATCGATTTGTTGACAGGAAGCACCCGTGTAAACGGTCTTGGTAAAAACTGCGTAAGCTGGGGGGCGAGAAGAGGCCATTCTTTTTCCATATACTGCCGCCACAAATCGATGAACTCGTCTGTTGCTTCCGGCCACACCAGTGTTGCATCATGGAACTGGATCAGATGAGCCGGTGCGCGCCAAATCGTATCGCCGTCCTTTTCCTTCTTGAATGTAAGTCCCATCCTGAACATTCTCTTCAGATCGGCATCTACCGCTGTCTCATCTCTACTCATCTTTTCAGCCATCTGTGATGCAGTTCCCGGCAGCGACACCAACAAATCGGCCTGCTCGTCAGTAATGATCGACTTAAGTATCTTGGGAATAAATTCCGAGTCCTTATCCAGCATCATTTCAGCAAACTTTGTATATGCATTCGTTTCTGTCATCAGGTTCCTCCTTTTTATCAGGTTTTCGAATAAACTGTAAAAGAATCAAATAGCCGTGTCAATCTGATTCAAATCCGATTCAAATTAAAGATCTATATTAAAGTTCTATATTAAAGTTCTAAGGAAAAATCTTCAAAATAATCCTTAATATCATTTTTTATATTACCCTCAGGTATTATTTCCACTGCTGATACCGGACAATGAATAGAACATAATCCACACCCGAGGCATTTGTCCGACACACTCGGCACTTCCCCATCCAGGGATATGGCGTTTATCGAACATACATCAAGGCAAATGCCGCAACTGTTGCATTGATTGTTAATAGTTGCCTTCCAGCCAACCGACCGCAGGCGACGCTGGATATCACTGGGAGCCTGTTTAAAATATCGCAGCGAAGCACAACAACATGGACAGCAGAAACATATTTCAAGAAAACGATGTAGATTCTCTTTTTTAAAACCCCAGACAAACTCTTCGGCCTCAATCCAGATACACTGACCGATTAATCCAAGGCTTGCAGCTTTATTTATATGTTCAATGGCCTCCTCAACATTCGCTTCTCTTGCGATCCCCCTTTCTTCAACAACCCGCGAGCCTTCTCCGATAAATATACATCCAATTGTCGTCGGATAGTCGGAACATTTTGCTCCGTCACGGCAAATACATTTGTGCATGATGGCTCGATATGTTGACTCTTTAACAGCTTTTCGCATGATATCAATAGGGAGAACTACATTTTGTGCTTTTGGGGCCAGGTTTTTATTAATATTTAAAATATACCCCTGGGTAAAATTTTTATCCGGCCTGTCCATTTTCGAAATTCTTTTTAACAGGCCGCCTATCACCGGATAGTGATAGAATTTTCCGGATTTTGCAGCCAGTTGAAAAATTCTCGCAAATATGTCCCAGTTCTTTTCGTTGATCGCATATTTTTTTTTGAGCCAGGTATTTAAGTCTAATTTTAACGGCATCCCTTTTCCTCTTTTAATCCAGCAGATTTGATAAAATTCAAGTTATTTTTTTTAACTTACATTAATTTTAATAAAGTCATATCCAATTTACAACAAACTTTAAAAAACCATTGGTGATTTTTCAGCCGCTCCTGTTTTCCCATGGTCTTTTCTCCGAATAAGTCCTGCTTTACAGGATTTCGCTCTCTTTCTGACTCGCCAAGCGCCGAATCGTTTGTCCAAGATATTTACGTAATTGACCAAATATTGCTTTCTTTCGATACTTTGGTATCCATATGATATGGTACTTGCATTCCCACCTTGTATGATTTAAACTGTTTTTTACTTTCATAAAACTTCTTCTCTTGTGTGCTTTGAGCGATTCACTTTTGGAGAAGCTTTATTATATTCCCGTAAATGTCAATATGAAGAATCGGAACAAATGGTTAAGGTGTTGGAAAAGAAATCCAAAAGACATCTTGAAGGTAGAGCAGAAAAAACGTTGAAGGAAAGCGTAAAATTAAATGAACTTCCTTTTGGCACAGAAACGATCCTTCTTGTTGATGATGAAATATCCCTCTTGGATGTAATAAGACTGATGTTGGAGCGACTTGGGTATAATGTTGAAACTAAAATGGACCCAACAGAAGCGCTGGAACTGTTTCAAACAAAGCCTGATCATTTTGATATAGTAATAACCGACGTGACAATGCCACAAATGACCGGTATTAAGTTGTCCGAAAAGCTAATGGAGATTCGCCCTGATATTCCGATAATTGTCTGCACAGGACACAGTCATTTGGTCAATGAAGAAAAAACCAAAGAGGTAGAAATAGCCGCTTTTATAAAAAAGCCAATTGCTTTTAAGAATCTAGCAAAAACTGTTCGCAAGGTGTTGGACGCCAAGCCAATTGAGCGATAGCGGTTTCTTGACACCTGATATTCTTTTTTTTATATTCCAAACAGACACACAATTTGTTATTAAAGGAGAAGCCCCATGGCCAATTACTCAGCACTAGATTGCCCGGAAATTCTTTCCTTCCTTTTTCACCCAAGGCCGGACACCGGCTTTTCAGGAAATGACTCAAATTTTCAAGATTTCTTTATTCAAGTCGAAGACAATATCGACGTTCACGCCAGACTTTACCCGGCTGACGTAAACGCTCCCACCATACTCTTTTTTCACGGAAACGGTGAGATTGTTGCTGACTATGAAGACATGGCACCATTATATACAAAAATGGGCATTAATTTTTTTCCAGCAGACTATCGCGGATACGGACGCTCCACAGGTATGCCGACGGTTACCGCTATGATGGAAGACGCCCACAAAATTTTTCATTTTGCAAAAAATACGCTGACGGAAAATGGCTATACCGGTCCAGTCATTATCATGGGCAGGTCTCTTGGCAGCGCGCCTGCGCTTGAGCTGGCCTCCAATTATCAGGACGACATATCTGCCCTGGTTATTGAAAGCGGATTTGCATATGCTCTGCCCCTTCTTAGACTTCTCGGTATTGATGTGGACTCACTGGGCATTAGCGAAGAAAACGGGCTTCAGAATATCGACAGGGTAAAAAACTTTGAAAAGCCGGCTCTTTTTATTCATGCGGAATTTGATCATATCATCCCTTTCACCGATGCACTGGCCCTGTATCATGCATGCCCTGCCGAGGATAAAAACCTTTTAAAAATACCAAGGGCCAATCATAACACAATTTTTTCTTATGGAATGGACGATTACATGAAAGCTGTTAAAGAGATTTGTTTTAAAAAAGACGAATGACCGAATAGAAGAAAGGAATAAAAATGGAAGCAACTGTCAGTGAAAGTTTTACGGAATCGGTCAACCCTGATACAAAGTCTTTACCTAAAGCGACTTCCCGGATAAATAAAATCAGGGCAGACATTCTTGCCACAAAAAATTCCATCTGTCTTGAACGCCCCCTTCTCATGCAAGAATTCGGAAAATCACCTGAAGGGCGGAGGGCAAAAAAAGAACACCCTCTTGTAAAAAGAGCCCTTGAACTTTCCCATATTCTGTCCAAAAGATCATCGAAAATTTATGACCAGGAACTGATCATCGGAAACATGACGTCCAAACGTATTGCCGCCAACTATTATCCTGAAGGAGGATCCATAAATATCCTTGAGGATATCTTCAGGCTTGAAAAAAGAAGAATCCCTATTGTGCTAAGCGCACGGGAAAAAAGACAGCTTGTGGGCATAGGTCTTTCCACCTTAATGAGCAGCATTGGAGGCAAAGCCCTGTTAAAACCCGGCAGATTTTCCCATTTCCTGGATTTCTTCCGTGCAAAACGTTATTTTATTACAGAAGAAGCCGGCATAGGGCACCAGGTTGGAGGATACAGACAGGTCGTTCACAAGGGATTAAAAGAGGCGGATATTGCTGCAGGCCGCTGCCTGGATAACGGCACTCTGGATAACGGCTCCAGCCTTACAAAAGACCAGATCGCCTTTTTTAAGTCTGTCAGAATTGTAATCAAAGGTATCAGGCAGATGACTGCGAATCTGGCAGAGAAAGCCGAACAGATTGCAAACCAATCCGGCATCACAGCTGAGCGGCGGGATGAACTCATAAAGTCGTCGGAAGCCTGCCGCCATGTTCCCTATGAACCGGCACGTTCATTTATTGAGGGCCTTCAGGCCTGCTGGCTTGTCCATGTGGCCATGAATCTTGAGGATTTTGAACAGGGAATGTCCTTTGGTAGACTTGATCAGATCCTTTTTCCGCTTTACATAAAAGATATTGAGTCCGAAGCCCTGACATATGATCAGGCAGTTGAAATCATGGCAAGCTTTCAGTTAAAAACCTGTGAAACAATTCCCATATACTCTGAAAGGATAGACCATTATTTCAGCGGAGGCGGTGTAGCCCAGGGTATTACTACCGGCGGGACCGACGATGAGGGAGCAGATGTAACAAATCAGCTTTCAGGCCTGATTCTTGATGCGTATGCGTGTATTCGGACACGTGAACCAGCACTTCATGTCAGGGTTCATTCTGAAACACCCGCCTGGTTTCTTAAAAAATCTGCTGCTGTGGTTCAGCTGGGTTGCGGTAAGCCGTCCTTTTTTGGAGATGAACAGGTGGTGCACGCCCTCGAAGGCATCGGCATGAGTAAAGCTCATGCACGTGATTATGCCGTCATCGGATGCGTTGAAATGGCAAGCCAGGGTCGGACGTACAACTCATCCGATGCGGCTCTGTTCAATCTTCCCATATGCCTTGAACTCGCACTCAACCAGGGGCGCAGCTTCATGGGATGGAATCTTCCCGGGTTTCGTATGGGGGCGTCGACTCCACCTGTTTCACACATGCACACCTTCGACGATGTGCTTTCCGCCTTCAATGTCCAGGTGAAAAATTCAATGGATGAAATAGTGAAAGTGATAACATGGCTGGAAAAGACATACCGGATATGGCGCCCTACCCCAATCAACTCCATTGTTACAAAGGGTTGCCTGGAAAGCGGGCGGGATGTAACATGGGGCGGCGGTTTTTACGACATGACATCGATTCAGGCAGCAGGGCTTGCTGACACCGGAGATTCTTTCTATGCATTAAAAAAGCTTGTTTTTGACGAAAAACGGTTTTCATTGAAAGAATTTGTCAGCATACTTAAGGATGATTTTAAAGGACATGATGCACTGCGCCGGGAAATTTCCACAAAGTTCCTAAGGTATGGGAATGGTGATAAAAATGCGGACAGCATGACACAGCTGGCAGCAGACATCTATTCCGATGCGGTAAAGTCCTATAAAAACAGCAGAGGAGGACAATACGTTCCCGGGATTTACTCCATGACCTGCCATATCGGTTTTGGACGATATACAGGCGCATTGCCGGATGGACGCCGACAAGGCGCACGTCTTTCAAACGGGTTGTCACCCATTGACGGTTCAGACCGCAACGGACCGACAGCTCTTCTCCGCTCTGCTGCTTCTCTTGACAGCAGCAAATGGGCAAACTGTTGTGCGCTGAATATCAAGTTCGACAAAAAAGCAGTTCAGGGAAAAGCAGGTTTAAACGCGCTTCACAGCCTGTTTAAAACATATTTTGAACAGGGCGGAATGCAGGTTCAGGCGAACGTGCTGGATTCAGAGATGCTCATGGAAGCAAAGCGCGACCCCTCCCTCTGGCCTGGGCTTGTTGTTAGAGTAGCCGGATACTGCGCCTATTTCAATGATCTTCAGCCGGAAGTTCAGGATGAGATTATTGAAAGGACGGTCTGTGGAATCGGATAATGTCGAAATAAAGGAAACATCGGTTTTTTCAATCCAGCACTTCTGTCTTCAGGACGGCCCCGGTATCAGAAGCATTGTTTTTTTCAAAGGGTGCCCACTGCGTTGCGCCTGGTGCCAGAATCCCGAATCATGGAATAAAAAACCGGAACTGGCCTTTAAAGCACATTTATGTATAGGTTGTGAAACATGTTTAGATGCCTGCCCTCAAAACGCGGTTCTGTCTCCTGGGAATCGTGATAGGAACTTGTGCCGCCTTTGCTTCACCTGCGTGGACAAATGTCCTTCATCAGCGTTGACCCGCTTTGGCGTTTATCGTTCTGTTGATGACATAGTGAAAGAGCTCAGGTCTGAATATGCTTTTTACAAAAATTCAAGAGGAGGTGTCACCTTTTCAGGGGGAGAACCAACCCTTTTTCCGGATTTCGCAACCAGACTTGCACTGGCCCTGAGAAAAGACGGCATTCATGTGGCAATTGAGACTTGCGGCATGTTTCAATCACATGGAATGAAAGATGTAACGGACCCACCGGATCCAACTGGTCCAACAGGCGCACCACAGGACAAAGTATGGGATTTTCTTTCATTGATTGACCTTATCATTTTTGATGTTAAATTGTTCGATAATGAAGTACACAAACAATATTGCGACACTGGAAATGCCTCAATAAAATATAACCTGAAGCGCCTTTCAGAACTCAAACAAAGCGGACAGGGCCCTGATGTCCGGCTACGTATGCCGGTTATCCCGGGGATTACGGATACGGCCGACAACCTTTCCGGCTGGGCCGGTTTTCTTGCCGAAAACAACTTTTCAGCCATTACACTGGTGCCGTACCATAATATGGGTGAATCAAAGCGGTCATGGATAGGTCTTGCGCCGGGCCCTGACCTCCCCTCTTTGACAGATACGGCCATGAATGCTGTCCGGGAGTTTTTTGCTGCCAGAAGCTTCGCCTGTTATAATCCTGGAGAAGAACAAACGTAAAGAGTAAAGCCTATTTCTTGCGAATAAATTTCATCCTGACCGATCCGATTTGAATTGTGTCAAATTCTTCAAGCTTGACAGGTTCATTCTTTACCGGCACATTGTTGACCTTTGGTTTTATGACACCCTCAACACGACTGATGTAATAATCGGCATCCCTTTTACTGATCATTGCCGCATAGTTACCCACAAGAAAACCGCTGACCACAATATCAAAAGAAGGATTTTTACCGATCTTGGTAATTTTTTTGTTCAGTACGATATCCTCTCCACCGCCTGATATAAAAGACAAAACCCCAAGCATACCGTCATCTTCTGCGTAATCTTCCTGTCCGGATGCCATACCTGTCATCATCGCACGATGCCTTTCCGTGTCCATCATCATGGTTTTATCTATATCACCCGGATCAGGCCTTTTTTCCCCTTCAATGTATTCAAAAACAAGCGAGTGTTTTCCTATGTTGATAACATCTCCATGGCTTAAATAATGGGACAACACAAGCTGTTCATTTACAAAAGAACCGTTTTTGCTCTTAAGGTCTGTAAACAGGTGTCCATTTCCCACTGAATCAATTTTAGCGTGATGGCCGGAAACAGCCAGGTTTTCAATAACAATATCGTTTGTATTTCTTCTACCGATGTCAAGAGAGCTGTTTTTTCCAAGATTATATTCTTCAACAACATTTTCATTGAATTTCAGTATGATTTTCGGCATCTTTTTCTCCTTTTAAGGAATTGTTCAAATTTATAGTTTTTATCCTTTATTTTTAAAAATATAATCCCTGATAAATTCAATTATCCAGAATAGGCTTTTTCTCGCTGATGCTACTTTTGCGACAATAACAGTGATATTGTCCTCTCCTCCCCGTTCATTTGCAAGATGAATGAACTGCCTGCATGCACCTTCAGGAACATTTTTTTTAGCCACGTCCCTGATCTCCTCCAAAGACAATTTATCACTTAACCCGTCTGAACAGATGATAAATATATCATCTGTTAAAAACTGCATTTCAGTAATATCCGGTTTGACTCTACCCGGAACACCCATGGCACGTGTCAGAACATGCTTGAAATCAGGTCGCAGTTTATCTTTTCCGTCAGGATTAAGGGCCTCATGTTCCGCAAGCACTGTATGAATTTTGGAAATAAGCTCAATCGTTTCATTGCGAACCAGGTAGACCGGACTGTCGCCAACATTTATTACAATACATGTATATTCAGTGAAGTAGAGTGCAGATGCTGTTGAACCCATGCCTTTTAAATCTTTATTGCCTGACGCGGCTTGATGAACGGTTCTGCTGGCCAGGTTTATTCCGGAAAGAATTCGGTTTGCCTCAGGCGAAAGTGTTTCATCAATTTCTTCTTTATCTTTATTATATTTTTTTTTGGTTTCATCGTCTTTTTTATTGGCTGTTCTCAGATAATCGTAAACCGTCTCAACAACCATCTTGCTTGCGACTTCTCCTGCCTTGTGTCCACCCATGCCATCGGCAACAATATAAAAGCCAAGAGAATCGTCAATTAAAAATTCGTCTTCATTATTATCTCTTCTTTGGCCGACATCGGTAAGGCCTGCGGATTCAATCGAAAACATATAGGATGCCTGGTTTTTTTCATTTCAATTTTTGAGATAGCTTCTAATGCCTGAAATGCTGGAAATGGAAAATTTAGAAGAAAAATAGCATCAAGGCATAACCTCTTTTGCTCTTTTTTTTAATAGGTCGGCGGCTTTTTCAGCGTCCTTTGCCGCATCCTTTGCCATATCAATCATTTCAATCTTGCCTACCTCGTTTCCACCCGATTTAGATTCCATATCTTTCATTACCAGAAAGGCAACAATCAGCATGGCAATCAGTATGACAACAAAAAACACTCCGCGCATGGAGATAATCCTCCTCAGTGATCCTTAGTTATCCTTAGTTATCCTCAGTTATCCTTACCCCTCTCAATCTTTTTGAGAAGTTACGAAAAATTGTCCTAAACTCTTATTATTCTTTGGGGTGACACTCTTTACATCCAACCGGGCCGGTTTCAGGCAGCTCTTTCGGCTCGTCGTAAGACATCACTATATCTGTTTTTTTGGTCTTTAATTCAACATGGCAGGTTCTGCAGTTGTTGTGATAGGCATATTTATAATACTTCATTGATTCATCTGTATATTTACCTTTTCTTAAAGGCTTTTTTGAATAGGTTGTCAGATCATGACATCCGGAAGTCATACAGCCCTTGATCTCCCCTTTATTGTCCCACTTGTGGTGGCATTTTTTACAATTGTAGTTAAAATGGAGTGAATGAGGGAATTCAACGGAAGCCCTCTCCTGTTTAACATCGGCAGGAGGTTCCAGCAACAGCGTACCCGTGGGGATACACATCTCTTCTTCACCTGCGGTCACACCGTTAACAACAAAAACAGCTATGATCATCATACTTAACATCGCTATATTCACTCTGCGCATTTCGATCCCCCTTAATCGATTTTTTATCAGATATTTCTTAAAAAAAGGATACATATCCCTTTTTGTAAAACTTTTCAACCATTTTCTGAACCATTTTTGAACCATTATCAGAGCCATTATCAGAATAATGGGCACAACAACAAAGGGCTAACGCGAGGTACGCCTCTGCAATATGTCAGGTTTAATATATAAAAATTTACTGAAATTACTTTTTTATATCGCAATTTTTAATATTTTCTGATATAGTAAGACAATATTTCAAAGCACACATTCCAAAATATATATAATCCGTATAAGGATCTTTTCAAAATTCGGACTATTTATGACACTGTTGGCAAATAGTTTAATTTCATAAATTCTATATTACGCCGAATATCGTTAGATTACGCCGAATATCGTTAATTTTAAAAGTTTCAATGGGAGAAAAATTTATGATATTACGACTTTTTTTAATTCTGCTGTTTGAAATTTGTTTTTTTACAAAGGTTTCTATGGCTTCGAAAGCATATGTTACTGATTCATTCAGAATAAGTCTGCGACGCGGGCCAAGTATCGAAAATAAGATACTTGAATTTCTTCCTTCAGGGATGCTGGTCGATATTCTTGAAGAAAATGAAGGATGGAGCCGTGTCAATATTCTTGAACAGGGATACGGAAATTTTCAAGGGTGGGTGTTAAGCCGTTATCTCATAAACAGGTTGCCATGGGAAGATCAGACTGCACTCCTTAAAAAAGAGAATGCTCAAATAAAGATAAATCTGGATGCTTGCAAAATTAATCTTGAGGAGACAATGGACAAAGAACATAACCTGTCGCAATTACAGATTAAATTTATTAAAACAATTGATACTCTCCAGAAAGACTATAAAACTCTAAAAAAAGAATCGGCTGATTATTTAAAGTTTAAAGCTGAATATGAATTAAGTAAGGAACAAGTTAATAAGCTAAAAAAAGAAAATGACAGACTAAAGGCTTCAGACAGAAAAATTTTTTTTGGTATGGGCGCCTTAGTTCTTTTGTCAGGCCTTGCTATCGGTATCATAATCGGAAAAAAAAATCGAAACAGAAACTCATTATCTCATAGAATTTTATAAAAGATGTATTCGGATCAACCTCTTATTCCGCACATGAAATCAGATAAAAAAATCTCTGTTAAAGACTCACCATTCCTGTATCTAAAATAATCGTTAATAATTCTTGCGTGATCAAAGGCAAGAGGTTCGGGAAGATTGTCTTTTGTAAACACGCCGGTATTTTTTGCGTCATCAGCAGCTTTTGGCACGCCTTCTGCCGAGGCAATGAAAACAGTCGATACGGTATGGAAGCGGTCATCCCTTGTTGGATCAGAATAAGAATGGAATTGTTCTTCAAGTTTCACATCAAGTGTTATCTCCTCTTTTGCTTCCCTGACAGCCGACGTTTCAAGTGACTCTCCGTAATCGACAAATCCGCCGGGAAGCGCCCATCCGTATGGAGGGTTTTTACGTTCAATTAAAACAATACCTTCTTTTAACTCGACAATGATATCGACCGTCGGTAAAGGGTTTCTACGTTCTTTATTCATTCGCCCTCTTCTTTTTAGGCTCTTGACAATAGCCTTTCTGTTTCGCAAGTTCAAAATTACGGCAACCGCCCAGTTCGCAGGCACGCTGAAGATCAGGGCAACCCATTCTCCTGTCCTGCAACTTCACTATGTATACGAAGCCTCTATTGTTGTAAGCATCGGCTTCTTCAGGTCGTAGTTGGATAGCTCTGGTATAGTCCTGAATGGCCAGTCCATAATCCTCTTTTTCACTATAAATATTCCCACGACTGTTGTAAGCGCTAACATAATTCGGGTTTATATCAATTGCTTTGCTGTAATCTTTAATAGCATAGTCATAATGTTTTTTTTTGCTGTAAGCATATCCGCGGCTATTGTAGATTTTAGCACACTTCATATTAATAAAGATGGCTAAGGTGAACTCGGTAATGGCATCATCTATCATATTTTTATTGATGAAGTCGGTTCCCCTGAAAAAGTGAATGGCTGTATCACTTTTAATTTTTTTTTCAACAACATCTTCAATAATTGAGAGACAATTTTTTGCAGCTGAAACTAACCGAGGATTTTTCGCGGCTTTTTCGAATGCCTCTTCCGCCTTTATAAACTTTCCACTGATAGCATATTCAACACCTTTATAATAACTATCCTGGGCTGCATTAGGGTCGGAAGACGCAGTAACTGATATCTGTAATACAATTAAAAGTGATAATCCTAATCGTGTTAAAATTTTCATAGCAATTAATTTATTTCATACGTCAATCGATGCTTTTTTAAATATACTCTTACATTCATTCAACTTGTCCTGACTCATCCATTCCGACATGGTTTTGTCATTGACGGCTGGATCTTCCATTCCTATTTTCAGATTCTTTTCCTGCCATAGCGGGTGATATGGCATCAGCTCTGCTTTTTTAACGTTGAATTCTTTAAGAAAGGATGCAATGGCATTTATGTTTTCCTCTGCGTCCGTCATACCGGGTATGACAGGTATTCTCGGCAGAATTTCAACGCCTCCTTTAAGATAAAGTGAGTAGAGGGATGTGAGATTTTCAAGAATAACGTTATTACCGACACCGCACAACCGCCGATGCTCGTTATTCTCAAATATTTTTATATCGAAATAGATCAAGTCAAGATGCGGGTATACAAGATCCATAAATTTTTTCAGGCTAAACTGTCCGCATGTCTCGAGAAGTATATGAATGCCTTCAGCCTTACAAGCAATAATGAGCCGGGACAAAAAAGTCATAGACAGGGTCGGCTCTCCTCCAGAAAACGTAACCCCCCCGCCCGAGTTATCAAAGAACGGTTTATCCTTGATTACCTGTGCAACGATTTCTTCTACAGTCATTTCTATTCCAACCTTTGAAAGTGCGCCGGAAGGGCAACTTTCCGTACACTCAAAGCACAGACTACATTTTTCCCTGTCCACAAAAAACCGGCTGGATCTTGAAAGTGCGCCGTCATTGCAGGTTTCAATGCATGTGTCACATCCGATGCACTCGGAAGAGTCAAAGGATATTTCATATCCCGGCACCTTACTTTCAGGGTTATGACACCATACACATGACAGCGGACATCCTTTCATGAACACAACCGTCCGTATTCCAGGCCCGTCATCAAGCGAGTTGCCCTTTATTTCCAGTGTCAGAGGTTCTTTGCTCAATTGTCCCTGCCCTGCCTTTCATGGATTTTTATCGCATACAGCTGCTATAAACCTCTTTCTTTTTTCACCATTTCATATGCTTCCTGAATTTCCCGGAACTTGTCATTTGCAAATTTCGTAAACTCTTCTGGAAGTCCTTTTGACGCGATGGTATCAGGGTGATATTCTCGGACAAGTTTCCTGTACTGCTGCTTTATCATATCATCTGCGGCATTCGAATCAGTTCCAAGAACAGAATAATACTTATCGTTGTCATCTAAATATTTTGATTTCA
Organism: uncultured Desulfobacterales bacterium; assembly: GCA_964617785.1. Classification (GTDB taxonomy): domain Bacteria; phylum Desulfobacterota; class Desulfobacteria; order Desulfobacterales; family SURF-7; genus JAFDJC01. The sequence continues at coordinate 47,763 of CAZTYY010000002.1, forward strand.
GTTTTTGATAGGCATTCTCGTTGAAATTAAATATTCGAACAGCTTCTTGGATTAACCTTTCTTCACTTTTACTCATCCTTCCGTCTGCAACAGAAACACGTATGAGTATATCGATCATCATCTCAAGAATCTGCAATCTGTAAGAAAATAGATTGTAGAACTGTGATGCAAAATTTCCAAACGACTCAGGCGACCGGGTTGCTGCCTGGAAAATTTCTCCTGCAACCCGCCTGCTTTCAGGGTCAAGGTTGAGATCATGAACCATAAACTGCTCAATCGACTTGATTTCTTCATCAGAAATTCGGCCGTCTGCTTTTGCAAGTTTCGCCAGCATTGAAAACGTTGCCACAAAAAATGTGAGCTGTTCCTCTTCACCTTCGGAAAGAGGCATTTTCACGCCTGGAGATGATAGATACTCTTGTTCATTTTTATCAAATGCGTGCCCGAATGTTGCACCGGCAACTGCCCCAAGAGGTCCTCCCAGTGCAAATCCAATTGTTCCGCCTACTACTTTACCAAGCCATCCCATTCTTTCCTCTTCTCTTTCAATATGTTCCTATTTTAATTCAATATTAAAATAAGGATTTGTTATTTAAAGACATCGCGCAAGTTAGAAATTTATCATAATTATGAATGCCTGATGCGTCAAGATAAAAAAGGGTCCAGAACATTCCCCAAAAACATGGCTCAAGCACTTGCAAACAGATTAAATTCTGGCGTTGAGCCGGACCATCAAATGGGAAGGTCATTTTTTGATAAATTTTTGGGAAATTTTCAAAATATTTTTGCAAGACGATAAAATGGATGTTGGGTGGTACTGGCAACTCGTTGCCAGTATCTGAAGGACAAGAAGCTGTCCAAAAAAATGGCCGTGCCCATATATTCACTTTCTCTACTTAAAACCAACCTGTATTCAATATGATTTTTGTTGCTTTGAAAATG
>CAZTYY010000003.1:0-44245 GCA_964617785.1 uncultured Desulfobacterales bacterium
AACTGCTACAGATACATCGGGTAATTCTAGTTCTGTAGAGAAAATAATAATAGTGCCACACGATAAAAGTAAAAAATAATATTTTCTATAATTACAACTTTAAAAGGCAGGGAATGTCTCCCTGCCTTTATTTTTTTAAAAATGCACCTTCTTCACTCAAGGCACACTATTCATCTGGTTGAGATTTCCCTTCATATCTACTGAAAAAATACCTTTCTTAAAATTGGTGATTGATCGTTGCTATCCACACATCCTGAATTTTAAGTTTACTAAGCATACACGCATAAATAGTTATAATTTTTTTTCCTATAAATTCTGCTTTAGACTTAAGTGTCCGACAGGTTTAGAGGGGTCTAATTTTTATAAATATTTATGCTGTTATGTTTAAATACGGGTGCAGGAGATTTTCATCTTGCGGATTGTGCCTATTCCGTGCCCACGGTTTCAAAAAAATACTAAAAAACCTAACATTTTCCAACTTCCGGGCACAATAAAAGCCAACGAAATCAATAACTGAAAGCATTGGCTTTTGCTTCTATGAAAGGCCACAATGTAATTGACTCAAGGCAATGCAAAACCGCCTGTTTTTAGATTGTCCATATATTCGGCATTTTCCGTGATCCATCGTCGTATCAGATAGTTTCCTCCAAGACGATACTTCACCCGCCAGCCACGATTTTTCCTGTAGGCGGTAAATGCACGTTTCAGACTGTAGAACCGTTTCATTTCAACGACAATTGCTTGCTGCATGGTGTAAGCGGAACATTTATTGGGTTTGACAACCACATGCATTCCGTCAAATTTGGTCCATTGGGTATGGATAATGTTGTCTTTATTTTCCTCAAACGCCCGTGTCCCTGGAAACGGGGTTACGGAAAAGACCTGTATTGTATCCATGTCCACAGCAATTGCATAATCAACAATCTTGCCTGCTGCATCAGGGTCGTCATTGCTGTCAACAACAAACATTCCATGGATGCCGATATCATGTTTGTGAAGGTTTTCGACACACTGCCTTACTGCATCCATATTGTGAACTTTTCCATACTTTTTCAACGTTTCAGGGTTTACGGATTCAACGCCAACATACATAATCCTGCAATGTGTTTCCTGCATCAACTCGAGAAGCTCTTTGTCCGAAGCAGCATTGACACACATCTGACCGGACCATCGTAAGGGAACCGCGCCCTGTTTGATCATTTCTCGAAGAAGAGCCTTTGTATGCACAGGATTTGCGCAGAAATTGTCGTCACCAAAACAGACACTTTTGTGTTGAACCGAACGAAGTTCGGCGATGACCTGTTTATAACTTTTAAAGCGATATTTTCTTCCGAAAAGAGCTGTAACGCTGCAAAATGAACAGTCATGGGGACAACCCCGAGACGTTACTATAATCGGAGGAATCGTATCCTTCGATACTTGTGATGAAAGCAGAAAATCAGGTGAAGGAAGAGACGCATAGTCCACAGGCGCAGCTTTGCCCCCATGTTGGAAGGAACCGTCGGCTTTTCTGTAAGCGACTCCCTTCAGTCCGTTTGGCGACTCTTTTTTCTTGATAATTTTTATTAAGGCCGGGAGTACGTCATCTCCTTCACCTATAACAACATAGTCACAGTGATCCAGCGCCTCATCCGGCATAAACGTCACATGAGGCCCCCCCATAATTACTGTTGTTCCGTTTTCTCGCAGATAATCGGATAGTGCATAAGCATCTGCTATTGTACTGGACAGTGAACCGACTCCAACAATGTCATATTCAATAAGTTTTTTACGTTCGTCGTCAGATATGGGTTTGATCCATACATCACAATGGTATCCGAGGTTCTTAAGAATTGCTCCGAGTGTCGCAATTCCTACGCGTGGAAGGTACGTTCTGCTATAGACATGTGTCAAGTCGGAAACAGTTTCTACAAGGGCTATTCTCAATTGTTTCATTAATTTGTTCCTTCGTGATTAAAAAGATCTAAATCTTTACTTGAACATACGGAAGCTTCTTTTCATACCTCACACTTAAAAACAAGTGCGTTATTAGCCAGCTCCCGGCTGCAATATTTACTTTTGTGGAAAAAGCCCGGATGCCGAAAGCCCTGTTTTTGCCATTTTGAATTTTAGGGCCGTGGCAAGGCACCCCAACCCATATTTGATACTTCGGACCAGGTTAATGGAAGACGCCTCTGGAAAATATTTCGTTGGGCAACTGACTTCTGCAATGGTATAGCCAAACCAGATAATCTGCGCAAGCATCTGGTTATCAAACACAAAGTCATCAGAGTTGACTTCAAGCGGCAACTGTTTCAGCAAATTCCTGGAAAAAGCCCGATAGCCGGTGTGATACTCGGAAAGCTTTGCCTTTAAGAGCAAATTTTCTGAGAGAGTGAGAAAACGATTGGCAATATACTTCCAAATCGGCATACCGCCTTTGAGTGCATGACCCCCAAGAATTCTTGAACCCAACACACATTCATAAAGGCCATTTCCGATCATGGAAGCCATTGCGGGAATCAATTTTGGTGTATACTGATAGTCAGGGTGGACCATTATGACGATATCACCGTCATGTTCAAGGGCTATTCTATAACATGATTTCTGGTTTCCGCCGTACCCGAGATTAATAGAATGCTGATGAACAACAGTATTTGGAAGCTTTTCTGCAATGGCTACGGTTTGATCACTACTTTGGTCATCCACGACGATCACCAGGTCGACAATTCCTTGAGCCATGACCTCGTCGTATGTTTTTTTAAGCGTCTGCGCTGCATTATATGCAGGCATTACTACTATGACTTTTTGGTTGTTATACATATTTCTCCTTTAAAGTACTGTGTCCGGCAATCCATATTTAAGAGTTTGTACCAGAACCCGTATCTTTTTTCAAGACTGCTTAATCTTGCATTATTATCTTTTTATCGCCATATATAATATTCAATGGTATTTGTAGTTCGATACATTTTGTTACAAAGTGTTACACTTTGGAAAAGCACTCTATTATAAGATGCTTTATACTTTAGTCAAAAAGCGTCTTGACTTAACAAGCCGTAACCATGATAAAAGTATGGAACTAAAAATATTTCAGGATTTTAGGAATGGATTTATTAAAAACAGTCAAGTTGCCACAATTCAAAAAATCAACAGAGCTGAAGGCAGCTGTTTCTCTCGGTGTTATCGGAATAGCCCTGCTTTTTGTCATGTCCTGCAATCTGTTCAAACCTGACTCTAAAGCCCATCCGGAAGAAATACTCCCCAAAACCTTTTCTTTATATACCGGTGAAGCTGATCATTCGCGGCAATGGTGGAAAAATTTCAACGATGCCGAACTCAATGCCCTGATAAATACAGCATTGTCAGACAGCTTCTCATTAAAGGCTGCATGGGCGCGTTTGAATCAGGCCAGAGCGCTGTCGGTGCAGGCTGGTGCAGGCCGTTATCCGGATCTTACAGGAACAGCAGCAGCTTCCACCGGAAGACAGAAAATCTCGGCTAATTCATCTGAGACAATCCGAATTGAAGAGTACAGCATGGGGTTGATCAGCAGCTATGAATTGGATCTTTGGGGGCGAGTCCGATCACAGCATAAATCGGTCATGCTGCAGGCCGTTGCATCAAGGGAAGATCTTAATACAGCAGCGATAACATTAGCAGCTGAAGTGGCGAACAGATGGATTGCAATCATTGCCCAGCGGATGCAAAAACAGTTGCTGGCCCAACAGCTGCGAGCTAATGAAATTCTTTTAGAGCTGGTGGAACTGAGGTTCCGTAAAGCCATGGTCTCTGCATTGGATGTCTATCAGCAGAAACAAGTGGTGGAAAAAATAAAAGCAGAGATACCACTGGTAGAGGAACAGGAACAATTACGACAGCATGAACTTGCGGTTCTTCTGGGCAAACCGCCCCGGGCCACATTGAGAATTAATCGCATCAAGCTTCCAAAACCGTCACCCTTACCCCCTACCGGGCTTCCCGCTGATCTGCTTTCAGCCCGTCCTGATATCCGGGCTGCATGGTCGCGTTTAGATGCATCTGATTGGCAGATTGCCGCTGCAAGAGCTAACCGCATGCCGGCACTCAGCCTGACAGCACAGGCTCGTTACGCGGGAGGAGATATTGATATTTTATTTGATCAATGGCTGATGAGTTTGGCTGCGAATCTCACGGCACCGATTCTGGATGGAGGACGGCGTGCAGCAGAGGTTGACCGAACCAGGGCTGTATCGGACGAAAAATTAGCCATGTATTATAATGCGGTTTTGACGGCCATCAAGGAAGTGGAAGACGCCCTGGTAAGCGAGGCTAAAAGGAAAGAGCATTTAGAAGGCCTCCAACAGGCCACTGCCACAGCTCGCCTTGCACTGGAAGAAGCTGAAATCCGTTACAGCAACGGCATTACTGACTACTTGCCTGTATTGACCCAGTTGACAATTGTGCAGGGACTTGAAAGAGATTTGATTCAAAGGCAAGCAGGTATTCTAAATACCCGCATTCAACTATATCGGGCTATAGGTGGAGCATGGCCAGAGAATCTAAAGCCAACTCTTGCAGGCAATAAAAATAATGATACCGGGCAGTCGGACAAATTGCCGGAGGATTGAAAATGACCGATAAAATTGGAAATATTCCAAAACATTCAGAGGAGCGGTCATCCATAGGATGGCGTGGCCGGATGAAACGCCTGGCCGTCGCTTTAGTGATCATTATTTTTGGTATTGCGGTGGCAGTTTACCTGATAAAATCAGCGCCAAAGGCATCTAAACGACCGCCGGACAAACAGGTCCCTGTGGTTGAAACCGTTGTCCTGCAACCCACCAGTTACACAGTGTTTGTCAATGCAATGGGAACTGTTTTCCCGGCACACCAGGTTGTTCTTAAATCCAGGGTCGCGGGACAGGTTTTGTCTGTCCATCCGGAGTTTGTAGAAGGCGGGCTTTTAAAAAAAGGTGCTGAAACCATCCAACTTGATGACACTGACTATAAGCTGATTCTTGCGCAAAGAAAAAGCAACGTAGTCAACAGCCAGTATGCACTGAAGCTGGAAATAGGACGACAGGATGTGGCAAAGAGGGAATGGAAGTTGTTAAAAGACAACATCACACGGTCGGAATCCGAATCCGAGCTGGCGCTTAGAAAACCGCATCTGGATAAAGCAAAGGCTGACCTGGCAGCAGCTGAGGCCACAGTGGAAAAAGCGATTTTAGATTTGAACCGGACCCGGATCATTTCACCGCTTAATGCTATTGTTCGGTCTAGATTTGTGAATATCGGGTCCCAGGTTTCACCCCAGGAACCATTGGCAGAACTGGTGGGGACTGATATTTATTGGATAAAAGCATCCATTCCCGTGGGGCGGCTTGAATGGATACAGATCCCTAAGTTTGCAGGTGAAAAAGGCGCCTACACAAAAATTTATTATGCGCGCGGTCAGACTATCTCCGGCACAGTTAGCCGCCTGACGGGAGATATCGGCGCTGAAGAACGCATGGCCAAAATTTTAGTTGAAGTTCGAGATCCACTTAATCTTCGTGGAGATCAAGACAATAGACTGCCGCTTTTAATCGGAGAGTATGTTCGCCTGGAAATCGAAGGGCGAACACTGGAAAAAGTTTTTAAAATACCGCGCACAGCCCTGCGTGACAACGATGCTATCTGGTTGGCTACATCGGATATGACATTGGGTATGACACTGGATATCCGCAAGGTTACGCCGATATGGAAGGACTCAATGGCAGTGGTGCTTCAGGACGGGCTCAACAGCGGCGATCAGCTCATTGTTTCGGATTTACCCGCTCCTGTAACAGGAATGAAAATTCGGCTGGAACAATCTCAGTCATCTGTAAAAAACCCGGGTGTAAAGAATCAAATTATAAAAAATTCGGGCACGAATAAATCAGGCAAAGAGTGACAAACAAAACAATGGATAATACTGAAAATTCAATATCACCTGCCCGAGGGCCGATTCGCTGGATGGCCGGACATTCGGTCACCGCCAATCTCCTTATGCTGGCGCTCCTGGTAGGCGGTTTCTTTTGGAGCAGACATATAAAACAGGAGGTCTTTCCTGATTTTGAGCTCGACATTGTCACTATTACCGTTCCCTATCCCGGAGCCAGTCCCCAGGAAGTTGAACAAGGAATTCTGCTGGCTGCAGAAAGGGCGTTAGAAGGTCTGGATGGAATAGAAAAAGTGACTTCCATGGCCAGGGAAGGCACCGGCATCATTTACGTCGAGATGATTGAGGGTGAAGATATTCAAAGACTGTCCCAGGATATCGAGTCAGAGTTAAACCGCATATCTTCTTTTCCCGATGAAGCTGAAGATCCGGAAGTAAGTATTTTTTCCCGTAAGCGATATGTGGTTTCACTTGCTCTTTATGGCGATCAAAGTGAACATGTGCTGCGTGAATACGCCGAAATTATAAGAGAACGCCTTTTGCAGGACCAGCAAATTACACAGGTGGAGCTCAGCGCTGTAAGGGATTTTGAAATCAGTGTCAATATACCTCAAAATACCCTGCGCGCCTATAATCTCACACTGGACGAAGTGGCCCAGCGGATTAGGCAATCCAGCGTGGAAGTGCCCGGTGGCGCCATTAAAACACCCGGCGGCGATGTACTGGTAAGAATGAAGGAGAGACGAAACAACGTTCGGGAATTTGGTCAAATTCCAGTCATTACCTCCAAAGAAGGCAGTCAGGTTTTTTTAGAGGAGATTGCCGATATCAGAGACGGCTTTGAAGAAACTGATTATCTGGCAACTTACAATGGAAAAAACGCCGTATTCATTGAAGTTTCCCGTATAGGAGACCAGACCCCCATTTCGGTATCTGACAGTGTCAAACGTGTTGCCGAGGAAATAAGGGAAACCTTGCCGCCGGGCCTGTCTATAGATCTGCGTAACGACCGTTCTGAAATCTATCGGCAACGGCTGGATTTGATGCTGAGAAACGGCTATATCGGCCTTTGCCTGGTTTTTATTCTGCTGGCCATGTTTCTTGAAGTCCGACTGGCTTTCTGGGTGAGCCTGGGCATCCCGGTATCTTTTCTCGGTTCCCTGCTCTTTTTGTCACCCATGGGTGTAAGCATTAACATGGTTTCCATGTTTGCCTTTATTGTTACGCTTGGTATTGTGGTGGACGATGCCATTGTCGTTGGCGAAAATGTTTATCACAATCGCCAGAAAGGCCTCTCATGGTTTAAGGCTTCGGTTAAAGGCACACGTGAAATCAGCATGCCAATTGTTTTCAGTGTGCTGAGTAATATGGTAGCCTTTGTTCCCATGTTTTTTATATCCGGCTTTATGGGAAAGGTGTTCAGACAGATACCGATAGTGGTCATCAGCGTTTTTACGATATCTTTGATTGAAAGTCTTTTTATCCTTCCTGCCCATCTTGGGCATCAAAAAACACGCCGAAATTTCCGGCTATTTGACAAACTGCAGGCGCTTCAGCAACGTTTCAGCCAGGCATTTCTAAAAGCAGTGGATCGCTATTACAGGCCTTTGCTGAGGTTAATTCTTCACTGGCGTTATGTGTCACTGGGAATCGGCATTTCCATACTCATCATCACCATCGGATATATCAGAAGCGGACGATTGGGGTTCGAACTCTTTCCAAAAGTAGAATCGGATTATGCCAAAGTGACCGCTACCCTGCCCTATGGAACTGCATTTGCCAAAACCAAAAAGATCCAGCAAAAGTTGGTACGGGAAGCTCAGGAAGTCGCAAATGCCAATGGTGGTGACAATCTGGTTGAAGGCATTTATGCCGATATTAAAAATAACGTGGCTTCCATAATGGTTTATTTAAAGCCTCCTGAGATTCGAACCCTTTCCACTTCAGCCTTTACCGATCAGTGGCGTCACCGGGTGGGCATAATCCCGGGATTGGAATCATTACGGTTTGAATCGGATGCAGGCGGACCCGGACGAGGAAGCGCCATCTCCATCGAACTGAGTCATCAGGATATGGGAGTCCTTCAAATGGCCAGTGCAGAGCTTGCAGATGCTTTTAAATTTTTTCCAAATGTTGATGATGTTGACGATGGCTTTGCGCCGGGGAAGCAACAAATCGATTTCCAGGTCAAACCCGAAGCCATTAACCTTGGGCTGAATGCCCTGGAAATCGCACGACAAGTGCGCCACTCCTTTTATGGTGTCGAGGCCCTGCAACAGCAGCGTGGTCGCCATGAAGTAAAGGTCATGGTTCGACTTCCAAAAGAAGAGCGTGTCTCAGAATACAATTTAGAAGAAATGATCCTGCGAACACCTGCGGGGGGAGAAATTCCATTAAGAAGTGCAGTATCAGTAAAACGCGACAGGGCTTATACCGACATAAACCGCAGGGAAGGAAGAAGAATTGTAACCGTTTCATCGGATGTTCGTCCGCGAAGCAAGGCCGGCCAGGTTCTAAATTCTATTAAGGAAGAAACCCTTCCGACATTACTTCAGAAATATCCCGGCCTGGGATTCAGTCTTGAAGGGCGCCAGTCGGAACAGCGAAAAAGTATGCAAAGTCTTTTTAAAGGCCTCGCGATTATACTGGTTGTGATTTATGCAATGCTGGCCATTCCTTTGAACAGTTATGTCCAACCGGCGATCATTATGGCGGCAATCCCCTTCGGTATCGTGGGGGCTGTTGTCGGCCACATGATTATGGGCTACAGCCTAAGCGTTATCAGTATGTTTGGTGTATTAGCATTGACCGGTGTTGTGATTAATGACTCCCTGGTACTGATCGACAAGGCCAACCAGAACCGGCGAGACAACGAAACCCCATATACAGCCATCCTCGAAGCGGGATTGCTTCGCTTCAGACCTATTATGTTGACAACGCTGACCACATTCGGCGGCCTCTCACCTATGATCTTTGAAACCTCCCGTCAAGCCAGGTTTTTAATTCCAATGGCAATATCGCTTGGCTTTGGTGTGCTGTTTGCCACCTTTATTACGTTAGCATTGGTACCTTCAATTTATCTGATCGTAGAAGATCTAAAGCAGTTGTTTGCAACAAACAAATCGTAATCTTGACACTGTCTCCTGACCAGAAATTCAGGTTACGTCTACCCTTTTAATAATAGACGAAAAAACCCGGGGCAGAAATCGTTTCACATAGACTGCCAGTATGGGCAAGCCTTTTCCAATGATTATTTCTTCCCGTTTTTTCATCACTCCTTTCATGATCTGTTTTGCGCAGTCCTCCGGAGGAATGCCGGCTGCGACGAGCTTATCTGTAAGTCCGAATTTACCTCCGTCTCCGATCAGGGCATTTTTTGATATGGAAGTAAGCACCGCCGCAGGACAGACCAATGTAATGTGAATATTGTTTCGCCATATCTCGGTCCGCAACGTGTCATAAAAACCATGTAATGCATGCTTTGCGGCACAATAAGCAGATCGTAGCGGTGCGGTATATAGGCCCATAACACTCGTGGTAACAACAATATGTCCCGCTCTTTTTTTCATCATCGATGGCAGCACAGCCTTTGTCAGGGCTATTTGTCCGAAATAGTCAATCTCCATAATTTTTCTGTCAATGGTCAGATCTGTTTCAACAGCCAATGAACGTTGACTGATAGCACCATTATTGATCAGAATGTCGATTCCGGAGAAATGGTCAAGAACCTCACCTGCATGTTGCGTCATGCTATCACTTTCACCCAGGTCCAGCGGTTTTACCAATATACGGTCATCTGTTGCATTCAGATTTTTCCTGACACGTTCCAACTGATCCGGTTCATTGGATGATAAAATCAACTTGGCCCCTTGTTCGCATAGTAGCTCAGCCAATGCTTCACCAATACCGGAAGATGCTCCTGTGATCCAAACTGTCTTGTCTTTAAAAGCAGTTTTCAACGTACTATTCCTTTTCAAAAAAATTCAAATTGCCGGAAATTTTATTTAATACCTCTTTTTTTGTAATCGAAAAAATAAATGTCCCAAAAACAATGCCGAAAAAAACCAGAGAGGATTTTTTGATTGCGATTATAAAGAAAATAAAAATCAGAGAATTAAAGATAATGACAAGCCAGCAGACAATTTTTAATATTTTTGGAGAGACCTTTATTAATGATTTTGCGAACAGATCCGGATATCTGTCAGGAAACCTGAGACCGGAAATAGCCACAACTGTAATGGCCATTATCAACCCGAGATTCAGCATTGATCCGAAAAACATCAGGTCGGAAATGACGACCAGTGATATGGCGCTGATAATAAACGGTATGGTCAATGCCCAGTGAGGAGTTCCCCACCGACTGTTAACCCTTCCCATAAAGGCCGGCAGGATTCCTTCGGAAGATATAACCATCAGACCACGGGAAATAATTGAATAAATAACGTTTATTGTTGTAGCACACGCAACTAGTGCGCCGCACACAATAAAATATGCCAGCATCTTGGCACCCATGAAATTTTCCGCAACCGCAATAAGGGATTTCCCTTCGAGAGCTTCCCAGTTTATTGTCCCAACGGTGATGGATAGAATTAAAAGATAAAATACAACAACGATAATCATCCCTGTCAACAGTGCTTTTGGAAAAACTTTATTGGCCTGTATAACCTCTCCTCCCAGGTCAACCACAAAAAAACCTCCGGCACAAAACGTATACAAAAGGCCTGAGGCAGCCATCAAGCCTCCAAAACCTTTTGGAAACGGTTCGTTGAAGTTAGCAATTTTTATTTCCCCGAACCCCATAATAATATAGAGTATAAGGGCTGACATAAGCAGAAAAAAAAGAATGATTTGTATCCTTGCGGTCTGCTGAACACCCAAAATATTAATAAGATAGAAACATGCCAGTACGGAAATGCCTGAAACCAATGGGTCAATGGATACAATTTTTGCAAGATATTTTCCGACTGCCAGAGCAAATAGGGGTTGGGCTCCAATGGCAATGCAAATCGCAAGTGTCATCATAGAAATTACTGCTATTCTGGGGCTTACCATCTGGGCATATCTGTACGTTGCACTGGTTGTTGGAATTGCCGAAGTCAGGACACTGTATGGCAGCAAGGCCAGTAAAGCAGGGATTGATGATATCAGCATGGCCAGCGGAAGGGACGGCCCTGTTAAACCTGCTGCCTTACTGGTCAGGGCAAAAAGAGCTCCGCCAATATTCAGGCCGACACACATGGCCAGTAATCCAACAAATCCAATCCGTTTTTTTAGCTTGTGTTCATCAGTTCCGTTAGTCATGTATGCCTCCTTTTTGTTTTATACGGCGATTTTTTTTAACATTTTCATTTGTTCCTCGCTTAGTGGTTTGGCCCCATTCATTTGATATTTTTTTCCAAGCTTATGGTATTTGGACTCGCCGAATTGGTGGTATGGAAGAAGTTCATAATTTGAAGCTTTGCCGGTACTTTTTATAAAGCGATTGATTGCTTCAATATCCGCCACCGAATCGTTGACTCCCGGTATTACAGGCGTTCTGACTGTAATTGCCGTTTCGGGAAAATGCCTGCAAAGCTTTTGATAATTCTCTAATATGGACTTGTTTGAAACCCCTGTAACCTTTTCATGTTTTTTTGGGTCCATACATTTAATATCAAAAAATATATGATCCACATATGAGCCAACCGCCTCTATTGCATCCCAGTTGCAGATTCCGGAAGTTTCTATGGCTGTATCAATGCCGCGGCTTTTGGCTGCCCTAAGAATTTCACATGCAAATTCAGCCTGAGACAGCGGTTCCCCACCACTTAGGGTAAGGCCGCCGCCGGACCTGACATAAAAACTGCTGTCTTCCTCGACAGATTTTATGACCTCCTCTGCCGTCATAAATTTACCCAGCATCTCGAGAGCCATAGAGGGACAGGTATCCACGCATTCACCGCAATTATTACATTGTTCTCTGATAATTTCTATTTTTTTGTTTTCATTTTGTGCTATGGCATTCCGTTCGCACAAGTTTATGCATCTATCACATTCAGTTGTCCCGATACACTTTTCTATATTGTATGTCAGTTCAGGTGAGAAGGACTGGCCTTCGGGATTTGAGCACCATTTACACAATAGCGGACATCCCTTAAAAAAAACTATCGTTCTAATCCCGGCGCCGTCATGAAGCGAAAATTTTTGAATGTTGAAGACAAGACCTTTATTTTTGTCTTCATGTCTTATCGTGAAATCCATAGCATTAAAAACTGTGCGCTGTTCTTTTAATTATCTCATTTTGAAGCCCTGGTGTCAGGTCAACAAAATAAGCACTATATCCCGCAACCCGGACCAGCAGGTTTTTATATTTTTCCGGATCTTTTTGAGCTGCAATTAATGTGTCCTTGTTTATAATATTAAACTGAACATGCCACATTTTCATATCGCAAATAGTTCTGATGAGGGACATCAATTTTTTTGTGCCTTCTTCTCCTACCACTGCTGCAGGCGTAAGTTTCATGTTCAACAAACGTGCTGCCCGTTCCTTGTATTCTGTACATTTGGTATTGGCGATCGATGTAAGTGTAGCGGTCGGCCCTTTTGTATCAACACCTTGAGACGGACTAATGCTTTCCGACAGTGGCTCAAATGCCTTTCGCCCATCCGGTGTGGCGCCGACAACCATCCCAAGAGGCACATGGGAGGTTATGGAAACATATCTCACGTCCAACTCCCCTCCAAAGGCGGTTTTATGATTGTGCGCCAGGCGGGCAAAGAGTTCTTCAATGTCATGGCCAATGGAATCCGCGTAAGGATCGTTGTTCCCATACTTGGGTGCGTTTAAACACATTTGCCTGATGGCCTCTTTGCCTTCAAAGTTGGCATCCATTGCCTCCAGGAGTTCATCCATTGTCAGTTTTTTATCGTCAAATACTAGCTTTTTGATCGCAGCCAGTGAATCTATTATTGTACCAAAGCCCATAATATCAAAAAATCCAAGATAGATAGCATCTTTTATAGGGCCTGAGTGTATATCCTTGCAGTCCTTTACACAGAGATCATGCAGCATGGAAAACATCGGTGATGCAATGAATTGTGACTTTAGCTTGTCGGCAACGTATTGTTGAATAAATGTATGTTTCATTACGTTTTCTGCCTGAATGCGGAACGCATTCCATACATCGTCAAATGAAGTGAACTTTCTGGGGTCACCGGTGCCAATTCCTATTTTTTCATTATTGTATGCTTTCAATTTCCCGTCATACAATGCCATTTCGAGGATGGCGCCTAAATTGACCCAGGCGCACCCGGTGGCCACACCCTCCCTATTCAACATTTTTGTTTCAGTGCATCCGACAATACAATAATCGTTTGCCTCTCCGACATCTCCGCCCTTGGCTAACAAAGATGGGATAATTTCTTCATCAAAAAAGACTTTCGGGAATCCGGTACCTTCCTTTATAGTCTTACAAATAGCATAAAGAAATGCATCAGGTGTTCTGGAATGTACTCGTGCGGACAGATCCGGATAGTTCAGTGGAAATTCTCTTTTTGACTGAAGCAATAAGTAGGACAATTCATTTGTGGCATCCTTCCCGTCTTTGGTCTGCCCCCCAATAGTCGTCGCTTCCCAGTGTGCATAACCATCAGTGTAAGAGACCTTTCCGGGTTGGTAATAGACTTCCGTATTTTTTGCCATGCCAAGCCATAAAGACTCAAGGAGCATGAGGGCGTCATCGTTTGTTATCCGACCCTCATCAATATCTTTTTTGTAAAATGGATACAAGTATTGATCAATTCTGCCGTTGCTGACAGCGCCGCCGATACACTGTTCAAGCCGGGAAACAGTTTGGATGAACCATTGAGATTGAACAGCTTCATGAAATGTTCGGGCCGGGTGTTCCGGAACCCTCTCACAGATCTCGGCTATTTCGAGGAGTTCCTTTTTTCTGTCAGTGTTTGTTTCTTCTTTTGCCATGGAAATAGCCAGGTTTGCATACCTGTTTGCAAAAATAATTAACGCGTCACAAACAAGAATAACTGCATCGAGAAAAGGTTTTTTTTCAACATAATTCTTAGTATCAAGAGGATCAATCGATGCTAACTTTCCCTCAGCCTCTTCTTTGATTGACTTGATCCCATTTTTTAAAACTTTTTCGTAGTCATGAGCCCATGCCAGCATGGACCGGGCGGTTGCCGTGGGTGTGACGACTAACAGTTTTTCTATCAAAGGACGTGTATCATCGGGTAGCGCACCCATTACTGCATCATTATATTGATTCTCCTGCCAATATGGAATGACCTCATTCTTTAAGACAGTGATATCTTTTTCCGTTACCACAAGCTGTTCATCAGGTTCACTTGGGTTAAGTTCATGGATATTTGTAACAAAAGCACTCTGAAGTTCGGGATATACAATGGCATACCGTCCGGGAGGTCCGGCGCTTCCAACAATTATTTCCTGATCGCCAATATGTATCGGAAAATTATTAAGTATATGTGAAAGTGCCTTCGCCCATCTTAAAACTACAGGCTGGCCCTCCGTTTCTTTCATGGATTCTGTCAACAGGCGTGCTCTTTCTATATTCAGTTTTATAGGCTTCTCCCTGAAACCTTCCAGCATTTTATGAATTCTGGCACGTTTTGTTTTTGCCAGGTCTCCTACTAGGCCTATCGGTTCTCCGTTTTCTATTCTTTCTTCCTGTGGGGAAAAAGCTTTGACTGTCGTCGCATCGCTGGTTTCTAGCATAATTGATTCTCCTGTTTTTTGTAAAATTTTCTACTTTGCGAAGCCACCCAAAATTTTCGCAATTCATGTTGAGATGCTATTACCACAACATGATTTTTTCTCGATTTTATAATAAAAAAAAGTTGCTTGTCAAGATATTTTAAATGTGAGCTCGCATTCAATTTGACAGCGATAAATAACTGCGGTAATAATGCAGACAAAACATATTTGCAATGGATAGGTACTTCAATGAAATCTCACTGAAAAAGGGAGGAATGAAGCATTGACATCGTCAAAAAAGGAAAACATCAGGCCGCGCATTATAAAACCTGTTCAGAAGAGATCCATTGAAACCAGAAACAGGATTATTAATGCCGCGAAAAACTTATTTGCGGAAAAAGGTTTTGAAAATACAAACACAAATCTTATTGCCGGTCAATCCGGGCTTTCAATTGGAAGTGTTTACGCTCATTTTACCAATAAATGGGAAATATTCCATACGATTCTTGAAAAATTCTCTTTGGAAGTATTTGAATACTTGAAAGAAAGTATCAACAACATAACTAAAGACCGTAACACTCTCAATGAAGCTATTGAATTGCTGATTAACGGCCTCTACAAAGCCCATATGCTCAATGGCCAACTTAATACCGAAATTGCCAAATTTGTTCTAAAAGATCCAAAAGCTGGAGAAATACGCTCAGCCTGGGAACAGAAAATGAATCAGGAAATCATAAGCCTGATCGCTCATTTCGGCAACCATGTAAAAATTAAGAATATTGAAATTGCGGTTACCGTTATTCACAGGTCCGCTCATGAAGTTTTTCAGTACCTTTATAAGAACAGAGAGCATGTGGACGAAAATGCTGTCCTTAAAGAATTCGTCACCATGATTCAGAAATACGTCGCTTGATATGGGTGGCCCAGACAAATTTTTATCTGGGTCCGCCAGCACAAGAAACTTGGAGCACCAGAAAAACCAACATTGAATACTGATGAACTTAATCAAATATGACATTTTACATCATAGCTTTTAATCTCAAGACTCAAAGATGCGGGACTTGACTCCGTACCGGGTGCATCGGATCTGTTGGTGGATCGGGTCCGAAAACATGCCTGTCCCAACAAAAACAAGCATTGATGAATTTATCAGGATGATAAAAAACGCCGGCAAAATTTCGGTACAAAGAGATTCCGCATACTGTGTGATAAAGAGATACAAATGAAAAACCATGAACACTATAGAATAGACAACAAAACCCCGGAACAAAGAAAAAAATTCATACAGCATCTTTTTAATTCCATCGTACCGACATATGACTTTTTAAACCATGTTCTCTCCGGGGGAATTGACATGATCTGGAGAGCAAATATATTTCGTCATATCCAAAGAGTCAGAAGCCACCTGGTCATCGACCTCTGCTGCGGCACAGGTGATATTTCAAAACTTCTGCACAGGAAGGGAGCAAAACTGGTCTCACTCGACTTTTCTTTGAATATGCTGAAAAAAGGAAAAAATAGAGGGTTTCTCACGGAAGAGTCGGTTGCTGCGGATGCCAGCAAAATTCCTTTTAAGGATAACTCTTTTCATACAGCCACTATTGCATTCGGTATCAGAAACATACCGGACCTTGATAGCTTTATAAAGGATGTCCATCGTGTGCTGGACCATGGGGGGCAGTTTGTTATTCTGGAGCTGGTAAGGCCGAAAAACAGGTTCATCGGATTGCTCTATTCGTTTTACCTTGATACCATACTGCCTCTGATAGGCGGTATGATATCCGGAAAACAGTTTGCCTACGACTATCTATCAAAAACCATTGCAACATTTATTAACCCTTTTGATCTTCAGGCCATGCTTGAAAAATACGGTTTTTCAAAAATTAAACATTATCCGCAGACATTAGGCATCGCAACGATCATTGTCTGCAAAAAAAGGAATAACTTGGCAAAAGAGCTTTAAATAAAAACTCTCAGGGAGATAGCACAATGCAAAAAAATTCTGTGATCGGTCTTGTGATGGCAACAATGCTTGAAGCAAAACCGTTTGTTTCAAACATTCCTCTGACAAGAATCAATAAAAAACCCTTCCAGATGTTTAAAAATAGCAATATGGTTCTAATCATTTCCGGAATCGGCAAGGCAAATGCTGCAATGGCTGCTTTTCACTGCTACAATGAATTTTCTCCGGATATTATTGTTAATGCCGGCGCTGCCGGCGCCGCTGATCATTCATCTCCTTTGGGAGAATTTTATCATATTACCAAAATCGTTGAATATGACAGGCCTGATTT
Organism: uncultured Desulfobacterales bacterium; assembly: GCA_964617785.1. Taxonomy (GTDB): domain Bacteria; phylum Desulfobacterota; class Desulfobacteria; order Desulfobacterales; family SURF-7; genus JAFDJC01. Next base: position 16,886 of record CAZTYY010000003.1, read on the forward strand.
TACGTCTGGCGCTCCCAAAATTCACTTCCCCCACATTATGGACGGCTTTCAAACAGCAACGCTTGCGACACAGGACAGGGTTGTAATTTTCCCGGATAAAAGAAAGAAGATTTCAGAAGTTGCGGAGCTTGTGGATATGGAGGCAGCATCCGTTGTTCAGGCATGCAAAAAGTTAAATGTTCCATGCGTTGTTTTTAAATATGTTACCGATACGCCGACGCATACTGATGTCGATGATATTGTTAAATCTATCAAGAAATTTCGCGAACCCTTTTATAATTTTTTCATTACTTCTGTGGTACCAATGTTCTGACAGGAAAAATGACCGTAAAGGGAATGTCACTTATGGCTAAATTCCCAGGCATGTTAATATCAAAGAGATGAAAAGCCACCTGAAACATTAAAACTTATCTTATCATTTTTAAGATATAATCGGCAATCTGTTCCGGCGTCGGGAGCATGGCATTCTCCAAATTCTTCGCATAGGGAATCGGGCATTCCGGAGCAGCGATTCGTAAAGGAGCTGCTTTCAGCAAACTGAACCCGGCAGTAGTGCATCGTGCAATGACTTCTGCACCAATACCGCCGGTATAAGGACCTTCTTCAACTGTAACTAACCGTCCGGTCTTTTTAACTGAGTTCAGTATTGTCTCATTATCCATTGGGTATAATGTGCATAGATCGATCACTTCGACACTGACGCCTTCATTTTTTAATAGATTTGCTGCTTCAATAGAAACTCCCACGCCCAGTAGATGTGTGACAATGGTTACATCTTCCCCTTTTTGCCTGATAACGGCTTTTCCAAGCGGTAAAGTATATTCTCCGACCGGAATTTTTCCGGATTCTGCATACAACAGTTTATGTTCAAAAAATACGACCGGGTTGTTTACGCGAATTGCCGATTTCAAAAGCCCTTTAACAGTATATGCATCTGATGGCGCAACAACTATCAGGCCCGGGACGCCAAAAAAGAACTTTTCCATGGACTGTGAATGTTGAGCAGCCATTCCGATACCGCTTCCCAATGGTGTTCGAATTGTCAAAGGAATAGACACCTGTCCACCGGTCATATATCTCAACTTGGCTGCCTGGTTTATAATCGGATCCATACAACATGTTAAAAAATCTCCAAATAAAATTTCTGAAATAGGCCTCATACCCGTCATGGCGGCACCGACAGCCCCGCCGACAATTCCGTATTCGCTGATGGGTGTATCGATTATCCGATCCTTTCCGAAACGATCAACCAACCCTTCGGTTACATTAAAATACCCGCCAAGGGAAACATCCTCGCCCCATAAAAATACACCTTTGTCGTTTTCCATCTCTTCGGCAATCGCTTCGTTAATCGCCTGTGCTACAGATACTTCTTTTTGCTCTCCTGAGTCTGATTGCATCATGCTGCCTTTAAAATATATTTCATTCTCAGGTGTATATACATCATCTAAAAGCTCTGAAAGGCCGGGGGCTGGGGATTTCTCAGCAAATAAAACTGCTTCTTTAACTTCATCAACGGATGCTTTTTTAATAGTCGTTATCTCATCTGCAGTTGCCGAATTGCTTTCTATCATTTCCTTTTCCAGCCTGAGAATTGGATCCTGCTTTTTGTATTGTTCTTTTTCTGCTTCATCCCGGTAGAGTTCCTGATCTCCTTCCATATGACCGTGCCAGCGATATGTCATGAGTTCTACCATCCTGGGCTTTCCGTCTTTTCTCATGGAACTGATAATATTTCCTACTTTTTCAAAAACTTCTTTTACATTATTGCCATCCAGTCTCGACGATTCAATGTCATATGCTTCAACCCGTTTATACAACTCCGGTACTGCGGAGTGGCGTTCTATGTGGGTAAATTCGCCATATTGATTATTTTCCACTACCACAAGGACCGGTAAATCAAAAACCGCGATCATATTCATCGCTTCATGAAACATGCCTTGATTCATGCTGCCGTCTCCGGCGATAACGACTGAGATATCATCTCTTTTCTGATTTTTAACAGTGAAACCGGCTCCCATGGCCAGAAGATATCCGGCACCAACAATGCCGTTGGCACCGAGAACACCCCTTTTGCCGTCGGTAACATGCATGGAACCGCCCTTCCCACCACAAAGCCCATCCGTCTTTCCGTATAATTCGGCCATCATACGGTTCATATCCGCGCCCTTTGCAATGATATGACCGTGTCCTCTGTGGGTAGTATTTAAATAATCTGAATCTCTAAGATTCATGCATACACCGGCAGCCACCGCCTCCTGCCCAATGGACAGATGAATTGCCTCTGTAGGGAGCTCACCTTCTTTAAATGCAACAGACAAATGTTTTTCAAATTCGCGAATTACGCACATTGTTTTTAACAAGCCTTGGTCCGTGACGGGCGTGCGCTCTTTTCTCTCTTTAACTTCAGGCTTGCCGGTTTTATTCGTCCTAAACGTAATCGGGAATTCGGGTAGAACATCTTGATTGATTTCTTTTTTTTTGAAAAAATTAATAAGATTGAATATCGGCAGCTTCTTTTTTACTTTCCGCTTAGAAGTTTTTACTAGTAAGTCATCTCGCCCGAACTCTTCAAGTACATCAGGATATATGGCAAATGCCGGTTTTAATGCCGGGATGAGTTTCAGCGCTTTTTGAATAGATCCTTTTGGAATAATCTTCCGAGTCGCAATGGCCATGGGAACATTTAAATCTTCCATCCAGAATTTATGACTAGTGTCAGACGACAGAATCATATCCACATCCGGCTGCACCTCATCTTCTGGATTAAAAAAATATTTCGGCGTGTCTCCGGAAAGGTCGATATAGAGAGCAGATGGATAATCCGTGTATCGAAATCGTGCAATAAGTTTTACTCCTGACACTGATTTTACAATTTCCGGGGTAGTACAAATTTTATCCCACAGTTTTGATAAAATGGCCTCAAATTCTTCCTGGTTTTTATATGTTGTCATAACGCTCTCCCCCCAAATTGCTGTTTGGTTTCGGCAGAATAAACATAAAGCAAATATATGAATATTTATTCATATTATCAATAGTTTTTATTTGTTTTTATTTCAATATTATATAGTCTTAAAATGATTTATTATTCATATTTATTTATATTGACAAACATTCATATGATATGTATATTTTGATTTCATTTTAAACAAAACTACAAGGTAAAATGAGCAAAGTCAGAACACCAAAACAGCATCGCGGCATTCAAACGAAGAAACTCGCTTCGCTCGGACACTCACCTATTTATAAGTGAGACATCCTTGCCGCTTTCTCTCTTTCTTAGCAGTTACGCCCAACCCGACTATGTTGTCTTAAAAGTCAGACAGGTTCTGATAGAACATAACCGTCGCCGGACTGGTTACGGTCGGATCAGTTACCACGTTTATACAGGCAGGCTTGCCTGAATCAACAGCCCGTTTAATGGCCGGAATAATGTCTTCATCCTTTGTCACCAGTTCGCCATATCCGCCCAGGCCTTCCACCATTTTTTCATATTGCCGCATGCCCAGTTCCGCGCACGTACAGCGGTCCGCGCCTATACTCATCGCCTGTGAATGTTTGATCATACCCCAGGCGCAGTCGTTGTTGACCACGCATATAATCGGAATGTTATGCCGAACCGCGGTGTCAAATTCCATACTGTTGAATCCAAAGGAGCCGTCTCCGTTGAGTACAATTACCGGCTTGTCGGGATTTGCCAGTTTGGCTGCTATGGCAAACGGTATGCCTGTTCCGAGGCATCCGAGCAGTGCACCGGCGGGAATCTGGACTCCGGCTTTCAGTGATGATGTAAATCCTGCGAATCCATAATAGCTTGTATCGCCGCCATCTGCGACATAGAATGCATCCTGGCCGAAAACTTCCATGATCTGATTCACAAGACGAATCGGGTGTATGGGATCAGATGGAGTTGACCGCTTTTCCAGTTCAGTTGTCATAAACGCTCTATAGGCATTCCTTAGCCTATCTATCCAGGTACTGTGATCACGTTCCTGAACCATGGGTGTGAGTCGGCTGAACACATCCCCGCAATCACCAGGAAGGCCCACTTCCGATGACCGGTTCCGATCGATTTCATAGGGGTCGATATCGATCCTGACGACCTTTGCATTGGGAAACAGATGGGTAGACTGCAACACCCAGTTGAAACGGATTCCGGCGGCAATCACTACGTCAGCCTGGGGCAGTCCTGACATGACGCCGTTGAATCCTCCGTCGCTGATGGAAAGCGGATGATCATCCGGAAGATGCCCTCTGCCGTTATTTAAAAGTGAAAAAGGAACACCGGTTTTTTCAATAAAGGTTTTCAGCACATCGCCACAATTACTCATACCAATGCCGCTTCCGCCAATCAAGAGAGGCTTTTGCGCTTCATTGATCAGTCGTGCAGCTTCCTGCAATTCTGAATCTTCGGGATGGGCCGAAGACTTATAAACCTTTCGGGCAGGCATGTCGACTGTCTCCTCATCAACCTGAACAAAAAGGATATCCGGCGGCAGTTCAAGAAACACAGGTCCCGGTCTGCCCATGACTGCCTGTCTGAAGGCTATGGAAAGATATTCAGGAATCCGCTTTGTTTCAAAGCAGGTTGCGCTCCATTTGGTCACCGGCTTGACCATATCAATCTGATTCATTTCCTGCAGTGCGCCTTTGAGGTCATCACGCAAAGGATGCCTGCCACAGAGGACTACCAATGGAGCATTGTCCAGATATGCATTCACGATACCTGTCAACGCATTTGTAAACCCCGGGCCTGCCGTCACCAAACAAACGCCCGGCTCATTTTTATATATTGACCATGCATGCGCCATCATTGCAGCGGCCTGTTCATGACGAACATCAATGGTGCGAATGTTGTATTCGGCAAACCCGTCTAAAATGTTTTCAATATGTCCGCCTGAAATTGTAAATACTGTGTCGACAAGTTCAATTTCCTTTAAATACTTTGCTACAAGATGTCCCCCGTATATCTGTGACATAGTCCCCTCCTTTATGTTATTTAAAAATCATAATTTTAATCATAATCGGTATTCACTATATAAGAAGCTTCATTCCATCCTCAAACCACTGGGCATAAATACTCATTCCATAAACTTTCAGCTTTCCTTCCGCAGCGGCATTAAATGATGCATCATCGCTTTTATCAGTCATCACGGAAAAACCGGTTGCTGCATCCTTCCAGACAAGTGCCACATCAAAATCTTTAGTATCACCAGGCAGAGATGATATTTTCCCCTTGTCAAATATGATCAGCCTGGCTCGTTGACCGTCTTCAGTTTTAATGAGGATCCTTGCACGCATCTTACTGATGTATCTTTTATAGGCTTTATTTGTTAAAGCGGCTATCCATATAATCTTGGACAGGGCAAAAAGAAGTATGGAAAATTTCATCTGCTTCTCCTTTGTAAATTAATTTTACCAATCAATCTTAATTGAACGAAACTACAGTTTTCACTGCCTGGTTTTTCCCCTTGCTCATATTCACTTTTATCATCTGCCGGTAATCCTCAAGCTTGAATTTGTGGGTTACAAGTATATCTGCTTTAATTTTATTCTGTTTCATCAGCTCAAGCGCAATCTCAAACACATGACGATTCTCCCCATTGTATTTTACCATGCCGTAAGCATAAACGCCTTTCACTGTCTGAAGTTTCAGCCAGAGCGGCGTAAGGTCAAGTTTTACATCTCCGCCGATTCCTACAACACTCAATGTTCCCATAGCGGACAGAAGGCGCATGCTCAAGTTAAGCGTAGCCGCATTACCAACAGTATCGTAAATCCTATTAAATCCGCCCATGGGGATTTCCATTCCGAGCAAAGGTTTGTATACTTTTGCTTTAGTGATCCTGGCGGTTTCCGCAAAAGCTCTGTCAGAAGCTATGATTTCATCAGCCCCGACACGCCGAGCAAAATCCGCAGCAAAAGAAGACGGCTCTATTACGGAAATATGGCAGCCGGGCACAAGAACCCGTGCCGATTGGATAATAAGATTCCCTATAACACCTCCGCCAATGACAAGAATTTTTTCGCCGTTAAGCGGCATGTTGTCAAACAGTGCCTGCAAAGCCACTGACACCGGCTCGGTCATAACGGCAGACTCCTTACTTACTCCATCAGGAACCTTAAAAAGTTGACTTTGGTGAGCCACCAAAAAAGGTGCAAAGCCGCCATTAACGCCGCTGTTGATTCCAAGAAACATACCTGGTGGAAGCTTTCCCTCAGCAAAATTTTCGCAATTGCTGGTCCTGCCTGACTTGCAGCTTGAACAAAGAGGGGATATGTCCCGTGTCTCACATCCCAATATCGGATTGATGGCTACCAGATCACCGGCCTTGAACCCTTGAACACCTGCACCGGTTTCCACTATTTCACCAACTGCTTCGTGCCCTGTGATACAAGGAAATGAAGTGAACGGGGATGCAGTCGGAGAATCATGCAGGAGTATTAAATTCATATCACTCCCGCAGAAACCGCAGTAAACGGTTCGTATCTTGACCCAATCCAAAGAAGGAAGCGTCGGCTCGGGTATATCAACTATTTGAATGGTTTTGGTAGGCCCCTTGAAAAAAACACTGTTTCCCAAAACCGCTTTAAGGCCTTTTGCAGCAATGAATTTTGGAATAGTGACGCTAAACTGCAGTGCTTTCATAATGTTCTCCCAAATAATACTGTTTGATTTTAATGGAACATAAATTTTATTTCGAAATTAATTTATGAATATTTATTCATATTGTCAATACTTTTTTTTTCTTATTATTTCTATGTTTTATTTTTATTTTGTGAATTATTATTCATATTTATTCTGTATTGACAAATAGGATTCCGTTATGTATATTTCGTCTTTAATTGACATGAGGTGCGAATTAAAATGAGCAAAATCAGAACACCAAAGCAGCATCGCGGCATTCAAACGAAAAATCGTATCATGAAAGCTGCATTTCAATTGTTTGCCCAAAAAGGCATCCACGGAACCAACTCAAAAGAGATTGTCGGGAAGGCCGGTGTTTCCATCGGAAGTTTTTATTCATATTTTAAAGATAAAAAAACGCTACTTCTTGAGATGCTCGAAGATTATCTTGATCGCCATTATGAAACCATATGGAGACCGATGAATCATTTTGCCATTAACGAACTGGACCGTGATGATATCAAATTAATCATTGAAAATGTTTTTGAAGCATACGACATTTCACCTGAATTTCACCGACAGACACATGCTTTGAGGTACTCTGATCCTGACATTAACCGAATATACGACAGGGAGCGAAACCGGGAAGTAGAACAGGTCAGGCATCTTATTGAAAACAACATAACCCGTTTGAGCGTAAAGGACCCGCTTGCAGCGGCAATTGTCATCCACAATGCAGTTGAAAACGTTGCACATACTGCAAAATTTATCGGTTCAAAAATAGATGAAAAACGCCTGATCAATGAATTGACCGATATGATCCACAGCTTCTTTTCAAAGGAAGATGCACCACTATAACCCGTCAGGAAACAATAATGAAATATGAAGGACCGAGAAGGGTGTTTATTTTGTCACCCGCTTAAAGGACAATGCCGACTATATAAAAGTGACAGTCTAAGCAAAAGGCTTATATAGATTCAATTTCGAATGACCTTCAGGATGCCTTTTAACCATTTTTGTGCCATTTTTTCAGCGCCAATATTATTTGTGTGGGTTCCGTCAAAAGTATCTTGCCCTGCATCAAAATCAATTGAAAAATCGATGACTATAACTTTTGAATGCTTATTCTTCATATCCTCTGCGACCCCTTGTATTACAGAATTCAAGTTTTTAAGTCTTCTATTCCATTCAGGCTTATCGTTTGGAATTACTTTTGCGAGCAGAACAGATACGTTTGGATTGTCGTTTTGAAGCAGTGAAATAATTTTTTTCAGTTCTTTTGCTGTCTCTTCCGGTGCTTCCCCTTGACCGGCATCATTATGCCCCAGATGAAGCAAAACAATATCAGGCGTATACCCTTTCAGCCAGTCTGAAAGGTTTCCGCTTCCGGTATTTTCCGGCAAGTCTTTTGTAATGCCAAGTATCTGGTCCGCAAACCACCCCATATGCCCTTCATGGTCCCTGTCAAATTCTCTTCCTTTATATCTGTGTTCATATGAAGTGTCTTTGTTGGGATAGCAGTCTTTCATTGAACCGATAAAGTCAAAATTCATATCAAGGCCAACCATCTTTTTCCACAGATGATAACGGTAACTGAACTGCACATTGGCAGATTGGGTTATGGAATCACCGAGGCATAAAATTCTCAACGGCTTTTTGTCGGGCTCATTGGCCAGGCAAATTGTATTAAGACTGCTCAGAAAAAAAATGAAAGAGAATAATAACCGCTTTCCCATTTTGCCTCTATCTTTAAGGTTGATAAAACTTTTTACAGATTCATCATACATGAACATCTCAGAATAATAAAAGGGGTATCTCATTTATATAAAATGAGATACCCCTTTTATTGATAAGTTTTTAGAAGTATGCAGTTATTTTTCAGCTGTTTAAAAAAACAAAACTACTCGACGTAATAACAGCCGAATGCTTCAGGTTTGTCTCCATTACCGCACATAAATTTAATATCAACCAAATTGTTATTAAAATTGTTCATATTGCGGTGGAGTACATCCTTGCCTATGCCGGAAACTGAGACATTATTAAGACTGTCGGTATGGATGATGACGCGATGACCATCGTTGCAGTTATCTTTAAGCACATCAATCAGTTCACATATCGACATATCATCAAACTCTCCGCTTAAACTTAAATGGAGACTGCCCTCCTGTTGCTGAGTAGATATTTTACATTTTGCCATAATTCCCCGACCCCCTCTTTTTTTAGTAAAACAAACAATGCGCCCAATATACTGTCTTATTAAAACGTACCGAATTACCACTACAAAAATCAGGCCAACATTAAGCAATAATGCCGATTAATTTTTTATGATATGATATCCGGCAGTTAAACTTTCAGGGCACTAATTGGGGTTTTTTTTAAGCCGGTCAATACCGCCATTTGTCCACTTGTGCAGGACATTTGTCCTGCATAAGTGGACAGAGAATTAAAGTGCGATAAAAGGCTTGGCATGATTGAAATCAAGCCGATAAATTTGCTTTCCTAAAGGAATGACATGCAATTGAAGAAATCGTCTATCTTGATTTTAAAAAAAGCCGAGAATCACAGCAGAATTTTTTTTCAAGAAATACCACTTAATAACAGGTGGTTAAATATTCATCCCGTTCATATAATGTGACCGGGAACTGATTGCCTATCGAAAAATCAGAACATAAGCTTTTTGTCCAAAAAAACAGGACGATTTGTCTGTTTCATGGTCGTTCAATATTATGTTTTTTTAACAGCCCATAAAAACGTGATCTTGACAAGCCTGATATTTTTCCTGACTCCTTAACATTACCTTTTGTAACCATAAGCAATTTTTCAAAATATTCCTTCTCAAGTTTTGCTATCCCGGCTTCTCTACATTCTTTCAAGCTCGGCATGTATTTAGAAGAAAATGTAGAAATATCATCTGCCGCCTTTGGTGGCAAAGATAATTGCTGCTCCCCTAAAGAAATCTGTTTTGCCTTTATGCGAATATTCATCGGAAGATGGTACGGATACAGTACCGGCGTATCTAAAGATTCAGCAATGACGCTCTCCAGTGTATTAATTAGCTCCCGAACATTTCCAGGCCATTCATAGCCTGTTAATGCGTCTATAAAATCAGGTGAAAAGCCCTTTGTTGCTATCTTGTTGACCTCACAGAGCTTAGCCAAATAATAGATCAAAAGCTCTTTGATATCATCCTTTCTATTCTTTAAAGCCGGCAATTCGACAGATAAAGATCGAATCCTGAAAAAAAGATCCTTTCTAAAAAGATTTTTTGCCACCATGGCTTCAAGATCACGGTTTGTCGCTGCAATCAGACGAAAATCACTTCGGATTTCCTTCTTGCCTCCAACGGGTCTGAAATGCCGATTCTGAAGCACTCTTAGAAATCGCTTCTGGGCTGAAAGCGGCAATTCTCCAACCTCGTCAAGAAAAACCGTTCCACCATCAGCCTGCTTTATCAGCCCATCCTTTGAAACGTTTGCCCCTGTAAATGAGCCCTTTTCATGACCGAAAAGCAGGCTTTCAACAAGCGCTTCCGGAAGTACCGTACAATCTACGACAACAAAGTTCTGATCGGATCGGGAGCTGTTGTTATGGATCGCCCATGCAAACAGTTCTTTCCCTGTACCGGTTTCACCTGTGATCAGGGTATTTGCATCACTGCTTGCCGCATGGGCAACGGCATCGAGGCAATGCTTCATTGTCGAACTAGTACAGATGATCTTGTCAAGATTGAGGGCTACCGGCTTATTTGCCGCAATTTTATTTTCCCTATATTGTAAAACCCTGAGAAGAGGCAAAGTCATCTCTTTGATTGTGGACGGCTTTTTTACATAATCCCAGGCCCCGCTCTTTATGGCAAGCTCAGCTCCTTTGGAGTTTGCGAACCCGGTAATGATAATGATTTCCGGCGAGGAAGGTGCTTCGCGAAATTTTGGCAAGTGTTTCAGTCCATCACCATCGGGCATCCTGACATCCAGATATACGACATCGTAATATCCGGAAGCCACTTCACTGAGTCCATCTTTCAGGCTAAACCTGCATTCAGCTTCATGCCCTGTTCGCTTTATTGCGCGTGCAAGGGCATCGCACATTATTTTATCATCATCGACTATAAGTATCTGGGCCATAAATTAAAGTGGTTCGACTTTAAGTGTATTAAATTTTAACAACTATAACACAAGTAATATGTAACACAAGTAGGGTGTCTGACAGGTTGAAGGATACTGTACTGTGACATGCGATCTAAATCAATATACTTATATATATAAAAAAATATTATTGCAAGAATTATTTAAAACTTTTTTATTAATAAAATTTCACATGGAAACGATTTTCAAGGAAAAATATAATTCTTGATTCTCAATTTTTCCTGTTTTATATTGTGACCAGGTGGTCATTTTGCATAAGCTTTTAAATAAATTAAACATTATGGGATATTTTTCTATTGCAATAACAGTGTTTTAACTGGCAAACAAGGATCGACAATGATGTGGCCGCGATATGGCCATTGCAAAAAATATTTATATTGATGTCAGCGTAAACAAGGTTTAAATAATGATTTATTGAGATTGTCCGGAAAGCAGACTAAACAATCATCAGCTATTTCGATTAGCCATTATTTATAATATGCCTTTATGGAACAAAAGGAGTATAATGGGCCCATGGAGACGCAACCTCAAAAAAACAGCGGTTCCGGCTGGTGGACACCGGCAGACAGCGCACCTGAACTAGCCGATCAGGCTTTAGGACCGGCAATAATGCGGGTTAACAAACCCGTATTTGTTCTCGATTTAGAAGGTAAAACCGGTGTAAGCCAGGATGGATTCATTGTCATAGGCAAAAATGCCCCTGAAGCGCCTAACGGCTATAGACTAACGGCTTATGCACCGCCACTGCACCCGAAAGATCTTGGCGACCCACATTTTAAAAAAATGCATGGCCTCCGATATGCATATGTAGTCGGTGCTATGGCAAACGGCATTGCATCAGTTCAGATGGTTCAAGAAGCGGGCAGGTCCGGGATGCTCGGTTTTTTCGGTGCCGGCGGCCTTACAATCGATCAGATTGAATCCGCCATCGTCAGCCTCAAACAAAAAATGGGAAGCCTCCCCTTTGGGTTCAACCTGATTCACAGCCCCAACGATCCTGATCTTGAATCTGCAACCATAGACCTCTATCTCAAGCATGAAGTCAGACTTGTCAGCGCTGCGGCGTTTATGCGTCTGACACTTCCGCTTGTATACTATCGAATCAAAGGTATTCACAAAAATTCAAGTGGGCGCATCATATGCCCGAACAAAGTCATTGCCAAAGTCTCCAGGGTCGAAGTGGCGAGACGATTCTTTTCATCACCTCCGGAAAAAATTTTAAGACAGCTTGTCGATAAAAACATGATCACGACAGAAGAGGCGTCTCTCGCGACTTCCGTTCCTGTAGCAGAGACTATGACAGCAGAAGCTGACTCAGGAGGACACACAGACAACCGCCCTGCCCTTTCTCTTCTTCCGACTATGCTCGCGCTGCGTGATGAAATGGCAAAACAATACAACTACCAGAACCCTCTCTCAGTGGGGCTTGGCGGTGGAATTGCCACCCCTGAGTCCGCAGCGGCAGCATTTGCAATGGGCGCTGCCTATATACTCACCGGATCGGTCAACCAGTCATGCATAGAAGCAGGCACTTCGGAAGAAGTGCGCAGTATGCTTGCAGAAGCAAGCCAGGCTGATGTTATTATGGCGCCTGCTGCCGACATGTTTGAAATGGGCGTCAAAGTACAGGTATTAAAACGCGGTACAATGTTTTCGGTAAGGGCTTCAAAGCTCTATGATCTTTATTCAAGATATGACCGGTATGAAGATATTCCTGAAAAAGAACGTTCCACCCTTGAAAATAAGTTCTTTAAAAACAGTTTTGAAGAAGAATGGAGCAGCACAAAGGCGTTTTTTACCGAACGTGATCCAAAACAGATAACAAGGGCTGAAACAGACCAGAAGCATAAAATGGCACTGGTTTTCAGGTCATATCTCGGCCGTTCATCCATGTGGGCCGTCACCGGAAACGCCTCAAGAAAAATTGATTACCAAATCTGGTGTGGGCCCGCAATCGGAGCTTTTAATGAATGGGTCAAAGGATCGTTCCTTGAAGAACCTGAAAACAGGAGCATCAAAACAGTGGCCATGAATATTCTTCTTGGCGCATCCGTTGCAACAAGGGCAAGCTGGCTTAGAAACCAGGGGACGGTCCTCCCTGAAGGGACAGGCCGGTTTTCACCAATGGAGCTTGCGGATATAGACAAATTAATAGAGCGACACAATGGATAAACAATTAAACCACAAGGAATTTTAAAATGTCTGTTGCCATCATAGGCATGGGGTGTCTTTTTCCTAAAGCGTCTGACCTTAAAGAATTCTGGCGTCTTCTTTACAACGGTGAAGATGGGATCTCAGATGTGCCTGACACACACTGGTCGGTTAAGGATTACTTCAATGAGAAACCAAAATATCCGGATCATACTTACTGCAGAAGAGGTGGCTTTTTGTCACCTGTTTCTTATGACCCTTCTGAGTTCGGTATCCCTCCAAAAATACTCGAAGCCACAGATACGGCACAGCTGCTGAGCCTTCTTGTTGCAAAAAGGGCGTTAGAAGATGCCGGATATGGAGATGGGACTGAGTTTTCCCGCGAAAAAACAAGCGTTATAATCGGTGTTACCGGAACACAGGAACTTGTTATTCCTTTAAGCTCAAGGCTCGGTCATCCGATATGGCGTAAAGCACTTGAAGATTCCGGTGTTCCCCGCAATCAGGCAGATGATGTTATGAAAAGGATATCAGATTCATATGTATCCTGGCAGGAAAGCTCTTTTCCGGGCCTTCTGGGAAATGTAGTTGCCGGTAGAATAGCAAACCGCCTGGACCTTGGAGGCACCAATTGTATCGTTGATGCTGCCTGCGCAAGCTCCACCAGTGCGCTCAACCTTGCTGTACTGGAGCTTCTTTCTGGGAAATGCGACATGTCAATCACAGGCGGCGTCGATACTTTAAACGACATATTTATGCACATGTGTTTTTCACAAACCGGTGTTCTTTCTTTTTCAAGCGATATAAGGCCGTTTTCCGAAGATGCTGATGGAACTGTTCTTGGGGAAGGCATAGGTCTCATGGTTTTAAAACGGCTCGATGATGCTGAAAAAGACGGCGACAGAATCTATGCTGTGATCAAATCAGTAGGATCGTCGAGCGATGGCAGGTCCCAAAGTATATATGCGCCAAATGCAGCCGGGCAGGTGAACGCTTTAAAAGCGGCATATCAGGAAGCCGATATTGACCCGGCCACAGTAGAACTTATTGAAGCACATGGGACAGGAACAAGGGTCGGGGATGCTGTTGAATTCTCTGCTTTAAAAGAGGCTTTCAAAGATGTAGACAAAAAATTTAAAAAATGTGCTGTCGGATCTGTAAAGTCAAACATTGGTCACACCAAAGCTGCTGCAGGCGCTGCAGGCATTATTAAAGCAGCACTCGCATTGCACCATAAAGTTCTGCCTCCAACTCTCAAGGTTGGAAATCCTGATCCTAAACTCGATATTGATAACAGCAATTTTTATTTAAACACCCATACGAGGCCATGGTTTTCACGAGAAGGGCACCCCAGGAGATCCGGCGTGAGCTCATTTGGATTTGGCGGCAGTAATTTCCATGTTGTGCTTGAGGAATACAAAAAAAATAAACCTTTTATCTCATGGACCGGTGCGATCGAAATTGTGGCTTTTTCAGCAAAAACAAAAGAAGGACTTTATGAAAAAATTATTGCGTTGAAAATTGCCGTTGCAAACATGAGCGCATTCAGTGAGCTTGCCTTCAAAGCGTATGAGACAAGAAACAGCTTTTCATCAAAGCATAACTATCGTTTGCTTATCGTAATAGAAAGACCGGATTCGGGAATGATCAGCGACGTTGACAGCCCGGAACACCTTTTAAACGAAATTCTTGAAAACTTAAAAAAGAATGAATCGCCTCAATTCAATAAAGCAAATATTTATTTTGGCGGTCCTGAAACAAAAGGAAAACTTGCATTTATATTTCCCGGCCAGGGGAGCCAGTACTGCAACATGGGAAATGATCTTGCCTGCTGTCTGCCTGAAGCAGATGAATTTTTTCAAAAAGCGAAAACCAAATTTATAAAAGAGGCCGGCAGCGACACAGCATCCTTTACAGACCTCATATTTCCTCTTCCAGGCGGTGATCAAAAATTAAATGAAACAAATCTCAGATCAACAAATATTGCTCAGCCTGCCATAGGCTGCACAAGTCTTTTGATGCTTAAATTTCTTGACAGGTTTGGTGTAAAACCTGATGCCGTATGCGGACATAGTTTTGGCGAGCTTACAGCACTTTATGCCGCAGGCAAGATTGATGAAGATACATTTTTATCACTTGCTGTCAAACGCGGGCAGTACATGGCAGATGCCGGCAAAGGGGAAAAGGGCGCTATGCTTGCCGTCAATGCGCCGCTCGATAAAATCAACCGGCTTATCGAAGAAAACAATCTTGATGTAGTGCTTGCAAACAGGAACAGCCCTGACCAGGGCGTTCTGTCCGGAAGCGAAAACGCAATAGCCGAAGCAATGAACATCTGCAAAGAAAACGGTTTCAGGTCCACAGCCCTTCCGGTAGCAGCCGCATTTCACAGCAGGCTTGTCAAGGATGCCGCCGAGCCATTTAAAAAAGCGCTGACAAAAATTAAATTAAAAAAATCCGATATACCGGTATTTTCAAACACAACAGGCGACCCGTACCCTGAAAAACTGGAAGAGGCCGTTAAAATATTGGGAAACCAGATCCTTAACCCGGTTAATTTTGTTGCGGAGATAGAACATCTATATAAATCCGGCATACGAACATTTTTAGAAGTAGGACCAAAACCAGTTCTTTCGGGCCTTGTAAAGTCAATATTAAAAGGCCGTGAATTCCGCACAACATCACTCGACAAGTCGTCGGGCAGGCAATCAGGAATTGCGGACTTTGCAAACGCTCTTTGCTTTATTGCTGCTAATGGACATCATGTCGATTTTACAAACTGGGAAGACAAACCAAGTCCGGCAAAAAAGCAAAAGATGAGCATACCAATTTCAGGTGCAAACTATCGTTCTGAATATGAAATAAAGCCGCCGACTGTACTATCAGCGGCACCGGCACGTCCTCCCTTAAAGGAATCTTTGCCGGCTGGCCCAAAGACTCGAATGGAGACTCGGACCGTACAAAAACAACATATTTCACAACCGGACAAGTTCGCTTCCGGTGCTTTAATGACTATAACAGAAAGCCTGAAATCACTGCAGACACTGCAGATCCAGACTGCTGAAACGCACAAAAAGTTTCTGGAAACCCAGTCAGAAGCAAGCAAAAATCTTCAAAAAATGCTTGACCGGACCCGCTATACGACCGAGTCCGCGGCAAGTCTCATGACATCACAACCACCGGCATACAGAATGCCGCCGGAAAGAATAGTATCAGAAAAATTAGAGCATGTTGAACCTGTCCCTGCAGCAACGCCTGTCAAATCCTCTTACCCGGAAATTGAACCGCCTCGAACGGATCCTGATCTGATTGTTAAGCCTGATGCAAAGGAAAAAACAAAGGCGTCCCCCGTTGCCATCAGTGGTGAGATTGAAAAAAAGTTGATCGAAGTTGTCAGCGATCTCACAGGATATCCTGAGGAGATGATCGAACTCGATATGGACATTGAATCCGATCTTGGCATAGATTCCATCAAACGGGTAGAAATCCTCTCTGCATTTGAAAACAAAATGCCGGAACTGCCTTCTGTATCTGCAGATGTCATAGGATCTTTGAAAACCCTGAAACAGATTTTAGATTATATTTCAGGCCTGACAACAACTAAACCTCCGGGAGAAGACAAACAAATCACACCCTTTTCTTCTGAAATCGAAAATGTACTCCTTGATGTCGTAAGCGAACTCACAGGTTATCCGGTAGAGATGATCGAACTCGATATGGACATTGAATCCGATCTTGGCATAGATTCCATCAAACGGGTAGAAATCCTCTCTGCATTTGAAAACAAAATGCCGGAACTGCCTTCTGTATCTGCAGATGTCATGGGAAGCCTCAAAACACTTCAACAGGTCATAGAATATATCAAAAGCCTTACCACTGATGACGTCGATATGCCTGCGGCAGAAGTCACAACTTCATCCCCCACAACTTCATCAATAGACGTGTCATATACGTTCCCTTCAAAAAAAGATGATTATGAAGAAAAACCTGTCCAGTCAGTAGACCGGAGGATTGTGTCTATGACCGCAACCCCCGGCCCGAAAAAAAGAACTGTTAAAATTCCTGCTGACAGAACCGTATTTATTACAGATGATAAGACAGGTCTTGGTAAAGCAATTGCCGACATACTATCAGGCTTATCGGGTGAAAATATAAAAACAAAACTTGTCTCACCTGAACGCATCTCAGATCTTTCCAAAAACCATAAAAAAATCCCGCCTGCAGGAGGATTTATCATAATTCCCGATGTTGATCTTCTAATGGACAGGTTTGATCGAAAAAACCTATGGAATGAAAAAGATGAAAAGTTTATTAAACAGGCCTTTGCGGCGGCAAGTCATCTTGCAAACGACCTTTGTGATTCCGCTTCAGAAGAAGGGGCGGTCTTTGCTACAATCACAAGGCTTGACGGATGCTTTGGTTTTAAAGGCGACGGCGTCCTTCATCCATTGCACGGAGCATTAGCCGGCATAGCCAAAACCGCTGCAATTGAATGGGAAGATGTCTGCTGTCATGCAATAGACATTTCACCTGACTGGAAAGAAAACGATCAGATTGCCATGGCTGTGGTTAATGAGATTTTTAACAAGGGGCCGGTAGAAATCGGTCTTGACCAAGCATCTCGTTATACCCTGAAACTTGAAACGTCCGCAGCCCCAGAAGGCAGAATCGACCTTACTGAACAAGACGTGGTTGTTATCACCGGAGGCGCGAGAGGCGTTACCGCCGCATGCGCATACGCCCTGGCAAAACACGCGAAACCCGTCATTGCTCTTTTGGGCAGATCTCCTCTCCCGGAAACCGAACCTGACTGGCTTGTTGATTTAAATGACGACGCAGACATTAAAATGGCTATTTTAAAAAATGATTATAAAGGTCTGAAGCCTACTCCGGCACAACTCGGAAAAGCATTTAAAAGATACACGGCAGCCCGGGAAATCACACGAAACATGGAAAAACTTATAACATCCGGTGCGACCATTTCATACCACCAGGTCGATGTCCGTGATCCCGATGCTGTGGCCTCGACACTCAATAACGTCCGAAAAAAGTTTGGGGAGATCCGGGCAATTATTCATGGGGCAGGCGTCCTTGAAGACCGCCTTATTAAAGATAAAACCCCGGCACAGTTTGAAAACGTGTTTGATACAAAGGCAAAAGGATTAAACATCCTGCTTCAGGCCACAAGAAAAGATAAGCTTAAATATATAGTACTTTTTTCTTCAGTAAGCGCCAGGATGGGAAACACGGGCCAGGCAGACTATGCGGCAGCAAATGAAGTGCTCAATAAAATTGCCCGGCAAGAGGCCTGCATAAGAAAGGACTGCCGGGTTATATCCATCAATTGGGGTCCATGGGATGGCGGAATGGTTTCTCCTTCTCTGAAACAGGAGTTTAAAAAGCAGAATATCGGGCTGATACCAATCAATGCCGGCGCCATGAGCATGCTTTTTGAAATGATGGGGGATAATAATGAAGTCGAAGTAGTTCTCGGCGCAACAATGATTGCGGCAAAGGAAGAAAAAGAAAAATCGCCAAATGGGATTTGTCTGGAAAAACAGATCAGCATCGACAAATATCCAATACTCGCATCACACCAGCTGAACAACAAGCCGGTTGTACCGTTTGCACTGATGCTTGAATGGTTCGCACACAGTGCAATAAAGTATAAACCCGGACATATTTTTCATGGGATTGACGACATGCGGCTCCTGTCCGGCATCAAACTGGATGACAAAGAAATTCCAATCAAAATAATATCAGGGGAAACAGTAAAAGAAAAAGGCATCATCAGGATTCCCCTTGAATTAAGAAACAACAACCCTGAAAATAACGGACTGGTTCATTCAAAGGCAATCGCCCTTCTGACGGACAATTATGCTGCCCCACCTGTTTATAAATTTCCTGAAAACATAAAAAAAGAGCGTTCCATGCTAACCGTGGACGAAGCTTATGAAAAAATTCTTTTTCACGGGAAGATGCTGCACGGCATAAAAGAGGTGACAGGTTCGTCGTCCCAGGGAATGATAGCCCGGGTCCTGTCCGCACCCAAACCCGAAAAATGGTTAAAAAAACCGGAATCAAATGAATGGCTGGCAGATCCACTGGTCATCGATTCCGCCTTCCAGATGGCAATACTATGGTGTTATGAAAACGCCGGTCTTGTATCACTGCCTGTATACTTTGCCGAATATCGGCAGTATCGAAGAAGTTTCCCGGAAAAAGAAACAACTGCTGTTCTGGAGATCCGGGAAGTCACCGGGCATAAAATGAAAGGCGATTTTACTTTTCTTGACTCAAACAATGTTGTGGTTGCAACAATTGCAGGATACGAATCGGTAATGGACAAATCGTTGATAAAAGCATTTAAACCCTGAAACTGATGAAAAACAGACCTCCAATAGCAGTAGTGGGTATGTCCGGTATATTTCCGGGTGCACCTGATATCGATACATTCTGGCAAAATATTATTAACCGGGTCGAAGCAATAAAAGAAGTTCCCGACCACCGATGGATTGTCAACCCTGATTCGATCTTCCAGCCTGAATACAAAACAGACTTTGCCTGTTCAAAACGTGCCGGCCTTATAGAAGATTTTACTCCGGATACAGACGGAATTGATATAGATCCCGATCTCATCAACAACCTGGATCCGCTATACCATCTGACACTTTCAGCCGGCAGAGATGCTTTTCTGGAGTGTGAAATATCAACCATTGACAAAAAAAGGACAGGTGTTGTTCTTGCAGCCATTGCATTGCCTACGGATGCCTCTTCAACCATTGCCAGAGAAATACTGGGCCGCTCTTTTGAAAAAGAACTGTCAACCCAATTCTGGAATAACCACATCCTGGAAAGTGTTAAACCTCTTACCCGCTTTCAGTGCCTTGCTTCAAGAGTGACGAGCCTTCCAGGCGCCATTCTGGCAAAAGGTCTGGGATTAGGGGGGGGGAGCCTTACACTCGACGCTGCCTGCGCCTCATCTTTATACGCCATCAAGCTGGCATGTGATGAACTTCACTCGGGCCGTTCGGATGTAATGCTGGCCGGAGGTGTCTCGAGACCGGAGTCTCTTTATACACAGGTAGGATTTACACAGCTCCAGGCACTTTCACCATCAGGGAGATGTGCACCTTTTGACAGGAAGGCAGACGGACTTGTTGTTGGAGAAGGCACCGGTTTTGTCGTTTTAAAAAGGCTTGATGATGCCCTTCGCGACAAGAACAAGATCGCAGGGCTTATTCACGGCATAGGCCTGTCTAACGATATCGGCGGAAACCTCCTTGCCCCTGACAGCGAGGGCCAGGTCAGAGCGATGGAAAGTGCATACAAATCATGCGGGTGGTCTCCTCTGGATATTGACCTGATCGAATGCCACGGTGCAGGTACTCCGGTGGGAGACCTGATAGAACTTTCAAGTATACGATCCTTATGGGGCGAGACGGGCTGGTCTGAACGTCAGTGCGCAATCGGTTCGATCAAATCCATGACAGGCCATCTTTTAACTGCGGCCGGGGCAGCAGGCATGATCAAAACGCTTCTATCGCTAAAAAATAAAGTTCTGCCACCGTCTTTAAATTTCTCGTCTCCTGCGGATAACAGCCCACTTTTCAGCAGTCCATTCAGAGTTCAAACCCGGGCTGCAGAATGGGTTCGACGAAATGATATTCCCCGGCGCGCAGCTGTGAGCGCATTTGGATTCGGCGGCATCAATGCACATGTTTTACTCGAAGAATGGACTGCCAAACCCGTTAAAAACACTGCACATGAGGTGACACAGTCCACTGATGTGTCAGGCCATATTCAAATGGAAGAAAGCAACGGTGAGACAGAAATATCGGTAGCTGTTATTGGCATGGACGCTGCGTTCGGCTTGACCGACTCTCTCCAGGCATTCCAGGAAATGATTTTCAAGGGTGACTCGGCGGTCAGAAAAAGGCCTGAGAACAGATGGCGCGGAACCGATTATATTGCAAAAACGCATATTGGTTCAGATATTCCGTTTGGCGCTTTCATGGATGAAATATCGGTTTTGATCGGAGAGTTTCATATACCTCCCAATGAAATCCCAGACATGCTGCCCCAGCACCTTCTTATGTTAAAGGTTGCAGCAAATGCTCTTGCCGATGCCGGCATGCCGCACAGGAAAAACCGACCTGATACGGGAGTTACAATCGGAATAGAATTCGATCTTGAAGCGACAAATTTTCACCTTCGATGGGATATGATCAACCAGGTACAAAAATGGAGACGCGCGTTTGCTCTCGATCTTAACGAAAAAGAGACTGAACTCTGGCTGAAATCTCTCAAAGATGCCTCTGGTCCTCCACTCACTTCAGCCCGGACCGTGGGGTCACTCGGTGGAATTATTGCAAGCAGGATTGCGAAAGAGTTCAAGTTCGGAGGGCCCAGCTTTGTTGTTTCATGTGAGGCTGCTTCAGGCATCAAGGCACTTGAAATAGGGGTAAGATCAATCCAGCAGCGAGAGACAAACACTTTTCTTGTCGGCGCCGTTGACCTGCCCGGTGAAGTGCGAAATATTATTTCCACACATCTTATCAGGCCATACAGCCGGGAAGCACTGTGCCGCCCTTTTGACAGCAGAGCCGACGGCACTATACCCGGTGAAGGATCTGCAGCGATTGTTCTCAAAAGGCTTGACCTTGCAATCAAAGACGGCGACCGCATTTATTCGGTCATTAAAGGAATAGGGGGCGCATCAGGTGGTGGAATTGAAAATATTTTTCCTTCCGAAGATGCTTATTCACTTTCTCTGGAAAGATGCTTTAAAGATGCAGGCGTTGATCCTTCTTCTGTAAGCTATGTCGAAGCGCATGGCAGTGGCGACATGGGAGAAGATAACATGGAAGCAAAAGTTCTGTCATCTTTCTTTGGGCAAGCTTTCGGAGAAAATAAAAAAAGCGAATCCATAGCCCTTGGGTCCGTCAAAGCTTCAATCGGCCACACAGGGGCAGTGTCAGGTCTGGCATCTTTTTTAAAAACAAGTCTTTGCCTGTACCAGGAAATCATTCCCCTGCTTCCAAACTTTGAGAGACCCGGATCAAAAGCCTTGAATCAAAAAACATTCCATATTCCCGGTTTCACACAATACTGGCTGAGGAACCGCAAAGAAGGTCCCAGGCGGGCATGCGTCTGTTCAATGACCACCGATGGCAACTGTGCCCATGTCCTGGTTGAAAGTTTTGACCACCTGTCACAAATAAAAGATAAAAAGCTGCTGGCAAAAATCGATAAAGAGAGGCGGCGGCCCCTCGGCCTGAAACCCTCCGGGCTTTTTTTAATTGAAGCAAACACCAGGGAAGAGCTTATTGAAAACCTTGAGGCACTGTATCAGTATATCAGGAAGAATGCAGATCAACATGCCTGTATGGAAGAGACTGCAAGGAGATGGTATCGTGATAATACCCCGGGTCAGAAAAAAAAATATGCTGTCTCCCTTGTTGCTCAGAACAGCGTAAACCTTGGAAAATGGATCAGTGAAGCAAAAAATGCCGTAGCCACTGATACGCCAAGACAAATAAACGGCCCTGACGGCATAAGGTATTCTCCTAATCCCATGGGCAGCGAAGGGGATATCGCATTCGTCTTCCCGGGATCAGGGAATCATTATGTGGGCATGGGCCGTGAAGCCGGTGTAAACTGGCCAGAGATTCTCAGAAAAATGGATGCTGAGACCGATGAACTTAAGACCCAGCTTATTCCTTACTGCTACTACCCATGGCGAGTCGACTGGCAGGAGGGCTGGGAAAAAGAGGCTCATGCGGAAATAGTTGAAGATCCTTTGAATATGATATTCGGCCAGGTGGCACACGGCGGTGTTACCGCAAATATTGTCCGGGCTTTCTCGATCAACCCTGATGCGGTAATCGGCTACAGCCTTGGTGAATCCGCAGGCTTCTTTGCGACAGGTGCATGGCCTGAGCGCGGAGAAATGCTTAAAAGAATGGAGGGCTCAAATCTTTTCACCACGGAACTCGCAGGCCCCTGCAACGCAGCAAGACGCGTCTGGAGAATACCGCCCGAAGAAAAGGTTGACTGGTGTGTTGCCGCTGTCAACCGACCGGCAATTGCTGTTAAAAAAGTAGTAAAGAAATTTCCCGCAGCGTCACTATTAATCGTCAACACGCCTGACGAATGTGTTATCGGTGGCCTGCGGGATCAAGTTACCGCTGCCATCGGCCGACTTGGATGTGAAGCATTTTTTCTTGAAGGGGTTGTTACGGTC
The DNA here is from genome assembly GCA_964617785.1 of uncultured Desulfobacterales bacterium. Taxonomy (GTDB): domain Bacteria; phylum Desulfobacterota; class Desulfobacteria; order Desulfobacterales; family SURF-7; genus JAFDJC01. The sequence continues at coordinate 40,056 of CAZTYY010000003.1, forward strand.
CACTGCAATGCAGCGGTGCCGACAAAAGAAGCATACAAGGCGCTCCATGTGTTTCCCACCATTCAACCTCAAGGCATTAGGTACTACAGCTGCGTGTCTGAAAAATATCATGATCCGCTGACATCCGACAGCGCGGCAACCTCAATTCTTAATCAGGCTCTCTTTGGCTTCAACTTTCCGGCAACCATAAACCAGGCCTACAAAGACGGTGTTCGCATCTTCATTGAAATGGGCCCCCATTCCTCATGCACGCGTATGATCAGCGCCATTTTAGAGGGCAGACCTCATATAGCGCTTTCAGCATGCGCCAGGGGAGAAAACGACTATCTTACTTTTTTAAAGCTTGCCGGCTCCCTGGCAGCTGAACGTATTCCAATAGACCTTGACCGTTTTTACGGTGACCAGGCATATTCTGAAAAAATCCATATACGGGATACAAAAAAAACCGGCAGGCAGATAATCCTTTACACAGGTGGGTCTTCCCCTGAACCAGCGCTTCCGCCTGAAAAAAGAACAATGGCGGAGACTGAAAAGCCGACACCTCTTTTTAATGCTCAACATCTCACTGAACCTTCAGGTGTTCCAGTCAAGCATCCGTATTCCGAATTGATTAGCCCTGTTTCGGAGAGTATGAGTGCAACGGCAGAAGCGCACAACATGTTTCTCGAATTCTCACAAACCTTGAATGATGCCTTCTCCCAAGCCATTGATTATCAAGCCCGTATTCTTGAAAGCTTAATCGATAGCGGCAGCATTCCACTTGAACCGATCAAATCTGAATTTTCCCGGGAAATGTGCATGGAATTTGCCACCGGCTCAATAGAAAAAGTGCTCGGTCCCGATTTTGCTGCTGTGGACAATTACAAAGTCAGAGTACGGCTTCCTGACGAGCCGCTTATGTTAGTGGATCGAATCATTTCAGTAACCGGCGAAAAAGGCTCGCTCACTTCTGGGCGAGTGATTACAGAACATGATATATTTCCCGGCGCATGGTATTTAGACGGAGGACGTGTGCCGGTTTGCATATCCATAGAAGCCGGACAGGCCGACCTTTTCCTTTGTTCCTATCTCGGGATTGATCTTGCAGTTAAAGGAGAAAGAACTTACCGGCTGCTCGATGCAGTTGCGACATTTCACAGCAGCCTTCCAAAGCCTGGCGACGTGATAAGATATGAAATTGAGATAGAAAAATTTATCAAACAAGGAGACACATATCTTTTCTTTTTCAGCTTTAACGGCTTTATAGAAGGCAGACATATTATCAGCATGCGCAACGGATGCGCAGGTTTTTTTACTGCCGAAGAGGTTAAAAATTCCGGAGGAATTGTGCTGACAGAAGAAGAGACTCAAAAGGCGAATGGAATCATACCGCCGGACTGGAAGCAGCTGGTGCCGATGGATATTGAAACATATAACGACAAGATGATTAATGCCCTGAGATCGGGAGACATCGGATCATGTTTTGGCGATCCTTTTAACGCCATCGCCATGGCTGAGTCCATATGTCTTCCCGGCGGCAGAATGAAGCTGATCGACCGTGTCATTAAACTTGATCCCAACGGAGGCAGGTTCGGTCTTGGCAACATAAGGGCCGAAGCCGATATTCATCCTGATGACTGGTTCCTAACCTGCCATTTCGTGGATGACATGGTAATGCCCGGGACACTTATGTATGAATGCTGTGCGCATACCTTAAGAGTTCTTCTCCTGCGCATCGGCTGGGTAACCGAAAAAGAAGGTGTCTGTTACGAACCTATTCCCGAAACAAGCGCTGTGCTGAAATGCAGGGGGCCGGTAACAGCCGAAACCAAAAGTGTAATTTATGAAGTAGAAATCCGTGAAATCGGATACAATCCCGAGCCGTATGTTATTGCCGATGCGCTGATGTATGCAGACGGCAAACGAATCGTTATGTTCCAAAACATGTCAATGAAAATGACCGGCGTCACTCGTGATGAAATCGAATCCTTCTGGAAAACGAGATCATCCGGATTGTCCGGGCTACCTGAAAGTCAACCTCAGAAAAGGAAAACATTATACACAAAAGAGCAGCTTCTTGCATTCTCGACAGGCAACCCTTCTGAAGCATTTGGTGGGCCATACAAAGTGTTTGATAAAGAAAGAAAAATTGCAAGACTGCCCGGGCCGCCATATTTTTTCATGGACCGCGTAACGCTCACTGAGCCTGAACCATGGGTTTTAAAACCAGGAGGTTGGATTGAGGCCGAATACAATATTCCTTCTGACGTATGGTATTTCAGGGCAAACCGAATTTCGTCCATGGCATTTTGTATACTCCTTGAAATAGCGCTCCAGCCATGCGGATGGCTTGCCGCCTATGCTGGGTCGGCCCTTAAAAGCGACAAAGATTTGAAGTTTCGGAACCTCGGAGGAAACGCCGTCCTTTACATGGACCTTAAACCAGATGCAGGCCTTCTTACTATGCGGGCAAGAATGACAAAAATATTCGAGGCCGGCGGGCTTATCATTGAAGAATTTGACATGGAAGTTCTGCAAAATGGCGAAACTGTTTACAAGGGTAAAACCAGCTTTGGTTTTTTTACCAAGGAGACCCTGGAAAACCAGGTGGGCATTACAAATGCAGCAGCGACAGCCTATAAGCCCACACAAGAAGAAATTGAAAAAGGGAAGTCATATGTTTTTCCGGATGATGCGCCGTTAACACCCGATGATTCAAATATCACACCCGGACAGAAAATGGCCATGCCTTCAAAAGCACTCAGAATGATAGATGAAATATCAATTTACGTGCCGGATGGAGGGCCGGAAGGCTTGGGTTTTATCCGGGGAATCAAACACGTCAACCCTGATGAATGGTTTTTCAAAGCGCATTTTTATCAGGATCCGGTATGCCCGGGTTCCCTCGGTATTGAATCGTTTCTGCAGCTCATGAAATTTGTCGCACTTGACAGATGGAAACATCTTGCCGACTCACACACATTTAAACCCGTAATCGAAAAAGAGCATAACTGGATCTATCGCGGTCAGATAGTTCCAGCTAATAAAAAGGTTGAAGTCGATGCCGTCATTACAAAAGTAGAAGAATCCCCATTCCCTGCCCTGTATGCAGACGGCTTTCTGAAAGTTGACGGGCTTTTTATTTACCAGATGAAAAATTTCGGTATCCGGCTCTGTTCATGAGGGACAGCCAGTTACTTTTATATTTCATATCCTTGATAGTGTTTGAGGGGACGTTAGATAAGGAAACGGGACTTTCCCCAAAAACAGAGCTAAGCATTGGCAAGCGTATTAAATTCGGGCGTTAAGCCGGATTAGCAAGTGGAAAAGCCATTTTTTGATAAATTTATAAAAGATTTTTGTAAAACGAAAAATGGATGATGGGTGGTGCTGGCAACTTATTGCCAGCATTCGAAGGACAAGAAGCTATCCAAATAAAATGTCTCTGCCGATATTGCCTTTCTCTATTTAAAATCAACCAGTATTCAAACTATTTTTTATTGTTTTGAAAATAAAATCACCATTATTCGTTTAATTACAATTGTTTATATCTGGAAACAATCACCAGAAATTCGTATTTCTTGAAATGACAAATATAAAAATTAAATCACTTTGAAAGTACAATTGTACTTCTCCACAAACTTAAAGCATTCTTTTTTGCAAGCGATTCGACACTGGGGAAATCACAAACTCATATAGAGCATGGATTTCTTTGATCTGCAAATGTGATCCCAACGCTATGGCGCAGACTTTCAATGTCATATTATTCATCATTTTATTGTTATTGGGCTTCCATTCTCCCTTCTGTCTTTATCAAACAAGTCCTGCTTTATTGGAAACTTTCCGGTTGGTTAGGAATAAATGTCTAATTTTGCAGGACACCATTTCTACGGCAAAACGTAACCAGTTGACTTATATATATTAAAAAATTCGGCGACTTTGGCATAATTCATGAATCATTTCATTGAGATTTGGTTTCCGTTCCATCAGACCCTGGTTGTATTAAGATATTTCTGCCAACTGATCCGGATGAGTCCGAGCTATTACTCAAAGTTTTTAATAAAATAACGACCAACTAATATTTGATCATGCAGGAAACAAACTTTTGTCTGTTGTAGGTTTTTTAAAGAGAAGGTTGACGCTATGGGAAAAGAGATGGTCTCAAAACACAGTTTCTCAAACTTGCGAAAAAAAGCGGAAGTAATTGTTGG
>CAZTYY010000004.1:0-4211 GCA_964617785.1 uncultured Desulfobacterales bacterium
TAGCACATACATGGGTAGCCCAGACAACGGCAGGTGTCAGTTGACGGCGGATTAAAAGTGGTGAAAATAAGAAAAATCACAACTCCTCTGGGATAAAGGAGACAACATCATCTATTTCCCGGGTATCGGCAAAAATCATTACAAATCTGTCAATACCAAGGGCACATCCTGCTGTTGGCGGCATGGCTTCAAGAGATTTTAAAAATTTTTCAGGCATCGGGTAATCTGCTTTTCCAGCTATCATTCTATCATGCCTGTCTGCCTCAAATCGCTTTCTTTGTTCAACCGGATCCGTCAGTTCCGAAAATGCATTGCAAAGCTCAACTCCGGCAATATACATTTCAAACCGTTCTGCCTTTTGCGGATCTCCATGTTTAAGCCTGGCAAGAGAGGCTTTTGAGGCAGGATAATCATAAAGGAAAAGCGGTCGTTCCTGCCCCAGGTTCGGTTCTATCTCACAAGAGATTATTTCATCAAAATCGTTACCAAGAAGAGCTGTTTCAAGTGGAACTGAAGCATATCTGTCAAACGCCTCTTTTACAGAAAGCCTTTCCCAAGGTTTTGCAACATCAATTTTTTTGCCCTGATATTTTAATAAACCTAGACAACCTACTTGTTTTGCAACGAATTTTATAAGATCTTCGCATTGATCCATTAAATCAAGATAATCGGCAAACGCGCAATACCATTCCAGCATGGTCAATTCAGGAAGGTGCCTTTCGCCCCTTTCGTTTTCCCTGAAGCATTTACAGATCTGAAAAATCTTCTGGTATCCGGCTGAAACAAGTTGCTTCATGCACGCTTCAGGTGATGTGTGCAAAAACCATGTCCCTGAACTAGGGGCATCAATATGGACTTCCGGAAGGGGGCAAGGGATGCGCATCGGCGTTTCAACTTCAAGAAATTCTCGGCTGATAAAAAAACTTCGCACAGCCTGAATAATATTTGCTCTCAGTTCAAGATTTTTTTTAATCTTTTTCTGCCGGTTTGATACCACAACTCAGGACTCACAACTCAAGACTACACCAACTATTTTATAATTTCTTGTCATAATATTTATCATCAGGACGATCCTGAAGATAGGCCCTTTGAAAATCTTCGCCTTCAGCTTTTTCATACCACTGATGTCCTGTCTTACGACATTTACTGCATGCATTCATCGGGATATGGATTGCAAGAATATGATAACCGGTGTCAGCTTTGGAATCTATTCGAAATGCACCGCCGCACTCATTGCAAATACGTATTTTTTCCTGTTGAAGTTCGGTAATCCCATCAGTGTCATAGAATATTCTCCTTGTCCGCTCAACAAATTCACCCAATCCTTTCAGACCCTCTTTTATCTTATCGACATTATGCCAGTGATCAAGGATGGTATTGCATGTGGCTGTAATCTGGCTTGTTACACTCGGCGACTGCCGGTATCGCTCCGGGTCATAATCAGGTTCCCGGACATTTTTATAGTCTATGCCAGCCATTGCCAGTATAATACCGGTGTTGACATACGGCAAAGCACCTTCAATGGAATATCCACCTTCAAGAACTGCAATGTCGGCTTTCAGCATGGAAGTCAAATCAGCGTAACCCTGAGCTGAAAAATTCATGTTTGTTATCGGGTCTGAATAGTGATTATCCTGGCCTGCAGAATTGACAATAAGATCAGGCTTAAAATCATCAAGAATCGGAAGCACAACATTGTTAATTGTATATAGAAAGCCTTCTTCAGATGTATTTGGCGGCAGAGGAATATTCAGTGTTTTTCCAAAAGCGTTCGGCCCGCCAAGCTCATTTGTAAACCCTGATCCCGGGTAAAGCGTCCTGCCATCCTGATGGATGGAAATAAAAAGGATGTCAGGGTCATGCCAGTATATATTCTGCGTGCCATCTCCATGATGGCAGTCTGTATCGACTATGGCTATTTTTTTTACATTGAATTTACTTCTGAGATACTCGATCATGATTGCTTCAATATTAACGTTACAGAATCCCCTTGAACCATGGACCACGCGCCTCGCGTGATGGCCAGGAGGCCTGACTAAAGCAAATCCCCGATCGATCTTCTTCTCCAAGACTGCCTTTCCGATTGTTTTTGCTCCGCCTGCGCTGATGAAATGAGACTCGGTCATCACGCTCATTTCATCAGGCACACAAAAATGCGCCCGTTGAACATCAGCGACGCTAACCAGATCCGGCTTAAATTCAATTATTCCGTCAATATCAAAAATACCTTCTTCAAAAACCTGATCCTGGGTGTAAAGCAGCCTTTCTTCACGTTCAGGATGCGTGGGATCAATGGCCCAGTCAAAGGCGGGAAAAAAGACAAGCCCTGTTCTATTTTTTGCTTTTAACATTTTTACTCCAACTTCGGACAACCCTTAATTCAACCCGTCATGCTATTGCATCTTTCTGGCTACAGCCTGATAGCCATGAATAAGGCCGGGCTTCACCTGGACTTTAATACGGATGTTTCTTCCTGTAGTGCTAAAACCGCGCACCATGTTAAACTGAAGATCTTCAAGAATCTCCATTTCAAGATCTTCTGAATCTGCCCCCATTTCAATCGCTTTTTGTTTTAACAGTTTATAAGCTTTTTCAATTGCATTCTCACGTGAAAAATCTTTTTTTACTGTTTTTTTAAATTTTTCTTCAGGCGCTGTCAAAATCCCCCGTTCAGTGTCCGCAAACAGAGAAACTTCGCATGTTGTTCTTGCCAGTGCAGCACCGATGGCGTTGGCGACTTTCCATCCCGGAACAACGGTCACTTCATAATCGGATATCTTTGAAAGATGCTCGGCAAAGTAAGGGGCTGGACCGCCGAGTATCATGATTTCAGTCGGTTTGACCTGATAACCCTCCTGGAGTTCATGAATGGTATATACCGGTTTGCTGTTAATCGAATCGATCATTTTTTGCACTTCATTTAAAATAAGCCGGCAGACCTGGTCAAAAACCATAAAAGCTGTCTCATCCAACGAACTGCCAAGCTCTGCTGCGATAGATTCAATTCCCTGCCTGGCATTATTTTGATCTCCATCTGTGATCATTCCCAGAACAGCAAGTGCATCGGTAGGCGTCGGTTTTTGTCCGCCATAAACCATTGCAAAACCTGCGCGGTCAGGCCCGATGACCAGTTTTCCATTTTCCACTTTTACAGCACTATCACCACCGAGCCCTATAGAACGCGTCTCTAATGAGCGGATAAGCGTTTTGAAACCACCTATCTCGATGCCGAACGGCGCCAGGATCGGCACCCTTTTGACAAGAACCGCAATATCTGTCGTTGTTCCACCGATATCAAGAGCTATAACATCTTTATCTTCCGGTGCAAAAGCAATAGCACCCATTACGCTAGCGGCAGGTCCTGAAAGAATCGTCTGGCCTGGAAAGTCAATAGATGACTCAAAACTCATAGTTCCGCCGTCTGCCTTTAATACATGAATCGGAATCTTCAAACCTTGTTTATCCAGCGATTGCCTGACAGCCTCAAAAAAACGCTTATGAAGCGGATATACAGCAGCATTTAAAAAAGTTGTGGCTATACGCCGCGGGAAATTAAGGTTGCCTGAGACGCGATGCCCAAGAAAGATATTTTTAAAATGGGGCCTCAATATTTTCCTGATTTCCAGTTCATGGTTTGGGTTGCGTGCTGAAAATTTACCGGTTATTCCGACATATTGAACGCCATCTGCCTCTAAACGCTTTCCGATTGCTTTTATTTCATCATGGTCAACAGGTGATATGCGGCGACCTCTGTGGTCTATCGATCCTGAAACGGAATAATAATGCGTATTAGTTCTATAAAACTCAGGGTCAATGCCCGGACCACCTGATACAATCATCCCGACTTTCGGAGTATTTCCCTGAACGATGGCATTGGTTGTCAATGTAGTACTTAATACCATTCGCTCAATTTCATTAGGATTAATATCGCTGGTAACCCTTTCAATGCATTCAAGAACTGTGTTAAAAAGATCCAGAGAGTCTGTATGAACCTTAATCTCTTTTATAAGACCCCCGCTGTCCAGTAATACAACGTCGGTATGTGTCCCACCCACGTCAAGTCCTATTATCATGCTATTTCCCTGATTATTGGTTCTATAAAATACTATTTCCAAAAGCTGAAACACTGCGTCATTCAAATGAACATTGTCAGCTTCAGCTGAACTAACGTAAAAAGCCAACACTGTCAATCAATATGCATCATTTCCTTT
>CAZTYY010000004.1:4311-17289 GCA_964617785.1 uncultured Desulfobacterales bacterium
GCATCATTTCCTTTTGACACACGAGCATTTTTCTTCTATAGTTGTTGAAATAACGGGACATACATTAGTCGGTCCGCTAAAGCTTTGTGCCGGCCGCATCAATACGTGGTACAATCCAAGTTGTCTTACTGATAAGAGGTCAAAGGAGGAAACGTCATGTATAACATATCAAGAAAAATTGTTGCTGTCTCTTTAATCACAGCATTAATGGTCATATCTCTCAACACAAACGCGTTTGCCCAACTTTCCGAACCGACTGCCGGCGCCATGGCTGCCGACACTTTAGTCGGCAGACCGCTTGGTATCGCTTCACAGGCTCTCGGCTGCGTTCTCTTTGTTATCTCACTGCCTTTTTCCTTGCCTGGCAAAAACGTCTCAACGGTATTTAAAAAAACGATTGTTGAGCCCGCAAAGTTTACATGGACCAGGCCCGTAGGCAAAATAATTTAAGTTACTTATGGCCACTATACGTGAAGACTTTGAAAAACGTGAAAAAAGCTTTCTGTCACCCTTCGGCTGTCAGAGTTCAGAATCAAAAGGGCGTATCAGTCCGGAAGCGCCATGCCCAATTAGAACGGAATTCCAGCGCGACAGAGACAGAATTGTATACTCAAACGCTTTCCGGAGGTTAAAACACAAAACTCAGGTCTTTTTGTCCCCTTTGGGCGATCATTACAGAACAAGGCTCACACACACACTTGAAGTTTCTGAAATCGCAAGAACCATCACACGGGCAATGCGCCTCAATGAAGACCTTGCAGAGGCCATAGCAATAGGGCATGATCTCGGGCATACTCCTTTTGGCCACAGCGGTGAGACAGCGCTAAAAGAAATTTACAGTGCTGATTTCACTCATAATGAACAAAGCCTGCGCGTCGTAGATATTTTAGAAAATAAAGGAAATGGCCTTAACCTCACCTATGAGGTGCGTGACGGTATACTGAAGCACTCCAAAGGCTTCGGCCAGATCATATCTGAAGAACCTGAAGATAAAGCATCTACAATTGAAGGCAGGATCGTAAGAATAGCAGACATAATAGCCTATCTTAACCATGATCTAGATGACGCTATAAGAAGTGGCGTAATCAGCGTAAAACAAATTCCTGAAGAATGTACAAAAACTCTGGGTCATGAACATTCTGAACGTGCTACAACCATGATAAAGGATATCATTTTTTCAAGTAAAATCGAAAATGATGAGCTATGTCTTAAGATGAGTGACGAAGTGCTTTCCGCCATGATCTCTTTACGGAAATTCCTTTACGAGAATGTCTATCGTTCCATGCAGGTGCATAAGGAGTTTATGAAAGCAAAAAAAATACTCACTGAAATCTATACCTATCTTTGTGACAACGGTGATGCATTACAAAAAGAACTGGCTGCCATTGAAATGAAAACTGTCGGCAATCATGCTGACCCTTCTGAAAGAACTGTCTGCGATTTTGTGGCAAGCATGACAGACCGACACGCCCTGACGCTTTATTCAAATTTATTTTTCCCGACCCCATTGGTGTAACCGGAGTGTCCATGTTTTCCATAGACGAAATTCCGGAATCTTTGCTCCATGAATTAATGCCCTTTTTTGAACGCCTTGGATCCATATATTCTTCAATAGATAAAAAATACACCAAGGCCGCCGATCAGTATGGCTTTAAGTGTTCCGGGTGCGATGACAACTGTTGTATGACACATTTCTATCATCATACGTATATTGAATATTTCTATATTATTATGGGATTCAAACTCCTCAGCCGTGACCTGAGAAAGGATATTCTGATACATGCAGAAGTTGTTTGCAAAAAATCTGACATGTGTCCATTAAATATCAAAGACAAATGTATTCTTTATAAACAACGACCAATGATATGCAGGATGCACGGGATACCCCATGAGCTTAACAAGCCCGGGATGCCGGCACATTACGGAGAAGGATGCAAATTGTTCATGGAGCAACACGGGCATAAAAATTATTTCTCATTTGACAGAACCCCTTTTTATTTTGAAATGGCTTGTCTTGAAAATGAACTGAAAGATAAAATTGCCTTAAAAGGTAAATTTAAAAAAACAGTCGCACAAATGCTAACAAAATGAAGCCTGTTGATTTAAAAGATATTGACAGTCTCCCCGGAAAAAAACTAAGGGATAATGATACTTTTTTATTTTGCTGCCATTCCGGCCTGGAATGCTTTAACAGATGCTGCCGGAATCTAAATCTTTTTTTATATCCCTTCGACATTATCTGCCTTAAAAACAAACTCGGCATATCCTCGGACGAGTTTCTTGACCGTTATACCGATGTCGTGATGCGGCCTGAAAATTTTTTTTCCGATGTTCTCCTTCGTATGGCTGATAATGAAGAAAAAACCTGCCCTTTTTTAACTCAATCAGGTTGCTCCGTCTATTCCGACCGCCCAGACACCTGCCGAACCTTTCCTGTAGAACACGGGTTGATCTTTAATGCATCAGCAGACAGGGCGGAACCGGTTTATTTTTTCAGACCACCGGATTTCTGCATGGGACAATATGAAAACAGGGAACTAACATTAAAGGAATGGGCTTTGGACCAGAACGCCCTTAAACATAATAACCTGACAGCCCTGTGGGCTGACCTGAAAGCTCTTTTCAATAAAGATCCATGGGGACCGGAAGGCCCTGAAGACGCAAGAGGAAAAATGGCTTTTATGTCAACTTACAATATTGATCAGTTCCGCATTTTTGTTTTCAACAGTAGTTTTTTAAAGCGATATAAAATAAAATCAACCCTTTTGAAGAAAATCAAGGTGGATGATACTGAGCTTATGAAGTTCGGTTTTTTATGGGTTAAATATTACATCTGGGGCATTCAAACCAAAATAATAAAGCTTAGATGATTCATTGTGTGCTTTTAATACTTTTAGTTATTGACATTCTTCTTTTTTTATCATAAATACTTTTCTCTGGAAGGCGGGCATAGCTCAGCTGGTAGAGTACAAGCTTCCCAAGCTTGGTGTCGCGAGTTCGAGTCTCGTTGCCCGCTCCAGTTTTGTGCATTGTTTAAGAAAGGTTTAAACTGAAGTACTTTTGTTCTGGATGCTTTTAATTTGTTTATGATAATGGTTATATTCATGCACGGATAAATTTTTAGTCTTTGATCGAGAGTTGTACCAGGATGAGAGGAAACGGGCATTTGCCCGTTTTTTGTTTTTTTGAAGGATTTTTTGAAGAATAAAGAAGACATACTAAACAATATACGGGGAATTGCAGATTCTATCTGTGAGTCCGAGGGAATCGAACTTGTGCATCTTGAATACCACCGAGAGTCAGGTGGCGTTATATTAAGAGTTTACATCGACAAACCTGGCGGTGTAACTCTGGACAATTGTACAGGCGTAAGTCGTCAATTAAATGATCTTCTCGATATTCACTTTGAAGAACAGCCTCAGTATACCCTTGAAGTTTCTTCGCCGGGGCTTGATCGACCCCTCGTAAAAAAAGGGGATTACGAAAAATTCAAGGGAAAAACAGCAAAAGTCAGAACAAAAAAGCCGTTAAACGGTCAAAAAAACTTTACAGGTGTTCTATCAGGCGTTACCGGAGAATTTTTAAAGCTGGCAATTGACGGGAAAACAGTCAAAATACCGCTTGATGACATTTTAAAAGCTATGCTTACAGTGAGTATAAATTCATGAAAAGGCTGCCGTACTGCAGAGCCATTTCAGGGAAAACACGAACTGATTGTATTGGAGTAGAATATGCTGATAACAGATATTAAACGTGTTATGGAACAGGTCAGCCGTGACAAAGGTATTGAGATGGGCGTCCTCATCAAAACACTTGAAGAGGCACTTAAATCGGCTGCAAGAAAAAAATACGGCAGTAAAGTTGACATTGAAGCCCAGTATAACGAGCAAACTGGTGAAATTGAAATATTCCAATTCAAAGAAGTGGTTGAAAATATTGAAGAACCCGACCTCCAAATCACTTTGGAAGAAGGAAAACAGCTTGATCTGGAATGTGAAATAGGGGACAGCCTCGGCACAAAAATGGATGCAAATACATTCGGCAGAATAGCGGCTCAATCTGCAAAACAGGTCATCATTCAAAAAATGAAGGATGCTGAAAAAAAGGCGATTTACTCAAGTTTTATTGACCGTAAAGGGGAAATCATAAACGGAATCGTTCAAAGGATTGACCGGAGAGACATAATTGTGAATATCGGCAATGCTGAAGCTATCCTTCCGGCACGGGAACAGATTCCAAGAGAATCCTACCGCAGAGGTGACCGAATCCGGGCAAGCATTATTAAAGTCCTACCTGAAGCAAGAGGTCCACAGGTTATTCTTTCAAGAATACACCCGGACTTTATTATCAACCTATTTAAAACCGAGGTGCCCGAAATAAGCGAAGGAATTGTTAACATAATGGGTACGGCGCGGGAAGCCGGTAGCAGGTCGAAAATTGCCGTCAGCACTGCTGATATGGATGTTGATCCTGTGGGCGCCTGCGTCGGCATGAAAGGGAGCAGGGTACAAAACGTTGTTCAGGAACTTAGAGGCGAAAAAATTGATATTGTTTCATGGCATATCGACCATGCCAGATATGTATGTAACGCTCTTTCACCTGCTGAAATTGCAAGAGTGGTTATAGACGAAGAAGAGCATTCCATGGAAGTAATCGTTCCGGATGATTCCCTCTCTATTGCAATAGGAAAACGAGGCCAGAATGTTCGCCTGGCATCAAAACTGACAGGATGGCGCCTTGACGTAAAAAGTGAAACCGATTACAGCCGAACCATGAAAGAAGGGTTTGACTCACTCCTTGGCGTAGAAGGGGTCAACCTGGGTATGGCGAACATGCTGTATGAAAAAGGACTCTTTTCTGCCGAAGAACTTAGCTATGCAACGGTTGAGGACCTCACTCAACTTGGCGATATTGACGAAGACAAAGCAACAGCGCTTATTGAAAATGCAAAAGAAGCGATCCTTGCTGCAGCAGAAGCTGTAACAGAAGCAGAAGCTGTAACAGAAAATGATGAAGAACAGGAAATGGATGAAGAAAATTTGACTGAAGAACCCGGACCAGATGAACCCGGACCAGATGAGCCCGGGCCTGCGGATGACGCACAGGAAAACGAAGAAGAACAGGCTTAAAAATAAACCGTGCTGATTTATTACTTTGCCACAATTGAGCTTTAAAGGGGGATGGATGGCAAAAATTAGACTATATGAACTTGCCAAGGATTTAAACACGACGAACAATGTGCTCCTTGATAAAATTAGGGACATGAATATTGAAGCCAAAAGTCATATGAGTTCTCTGGATGATGCAACCGTGAAGATCATTAAAAAGAATCTCCTTGGCAAAAAAAGTGTCGATGATATCGAGGAAAAACGCGTTAAATCCACGGTTATCAGAAGACGGAAAAAATTAGTTCCGCCTGAAGAACAAGCTGAAACAATAGCGGAAGAAGCTGCTCTGTCGCCTGAAACCGAGGCTGAAACCAAGCCTGAAATTGAAACGATAGAGGCGACAACAGATGAGCCTTCTGAAGCTAAAAAGGCTGAAACACCTGTAGAAACTGCTGTACCTGAGATACCTGAGGAGACCGTGGAGGCAGAGCCTGAGGTCACCCAGGAGGAAAAGGCGATCAAGCCTGAAAAAGATAAAAAATCGGCTGAAAAAAAGCTGGGAAAAGCAGCCAAGCCAGCCGAAAAAAAGATTGTTAAAAAAACAAAAAAACAAAAAAAGACTAGTGTCGCAAAAATTATTAAACTGCCTACCGTTGATGAGAAAAAAATAGAGAAAGAAAAACCTTCTCCTGATGAAGTGCCCAAAAAACCGGTTGCTCCGCCAAAAGAAGTGCCCAAAAAACCGGTTGCTCCGCCAAAAGAGGAAAAGGAAACAAAAAAGAAAACGCGCAAAAAAAGACCGGAAGTAGGAATAGAAGAGGAAACGCCGGACAAAAAATTTTCAAAAAAGAAAATCTCCTTCAAGAGAAAAGAGGTTGTTGAAGGAAAAGATCTTTACGGCGGAAATCGTGCCCGCGGAAGAAAAGGGAGAAGAGGCGCCAAGATAAAATCTGTTTCCGGCCTTAAAACACAGATTACAACACCTAAAGCCATTAAAAGAAAAATAAAAATTGACGATACGATAGTATTGTCGGATCTTTCCAAGAGAATGGGCATTAAAGCCGGTGAGATGATTCAAAAACTTATGTCCATGGGTGTTATGGCCACTGTAAACCAGACAATCGATTTTGACACGGCCATTCTTGTTGCAGCTGAATTTGATTTTGAACTGGAAAAAGCCGCTTTTGAAGAAGATTCTATATTAAATATCGAAAAAAATAATGACGACGCCCCCGAACAATTGGTTGAAAGACCTCCGGTTGTGACCATTATGGGCCATGTTGACCATGGAAAAACATCTTTACTGGATGCCATCAGAAAATCGAGCTTAACCGATTTGGAAATGGGAGGTATTACACAGCATATCGGTGCATACAATGTGGAAACTGAAAAAGGACAGATCGTTTTCCTGGACACACCGGGGCATGAGGCATTTACCGCCATGCGCTCCCGGGGTGCAAGTGTGACTGACATCGTCATTCTTGTTGTTGCAGCAGACGACGGTGTCATGCCGCAAACCATTGAGGCCATAAACCATGCAAAATCTGCGAACGTTCCGATTATTGTAGCTGTTAACAAAATCGACAAAGAAAATGCTGATCTGGAAATGGTAAAACGCGGCCTGTCCGATCATGGCATTTTATCAGAAGAGTGGGGCGGCGAAAACATTTTTGTTCACATATCAGCAAAACAGAAAACAGGAATCAACGAACTTCTCGATATGATATTACTCCAGTCTGAAATAATGGAGTTAAAAGCAAACCCCAATAAGCCTGCCAGAGGGCATGTTATAGAATCAAAACTCGATTCAGGGCGTGGATCGGTGGCTACCATACTTATCCAGGAAGGCACTCTGAAGGCGGGAGCGTCTATTGTGTGCGGGCTGCATTACGGTAAAGTCCGTGCCATGCTGGATGATAAAGGCAACGTCATTGAAAAAGCAACGCCTTCAACACCTGTGGAAGTGCTTGGACTAAATGGCGTTCCCGATGCAGGCGAGGAACTGGTGGTCATAGATGATGAGAAGAATGCCAAACAGGTCAGTGAGTATAGAAGTCAAAAACAACGTTCAAAAGAGCTTGCAAAATCAAGCAGACTGAGCCTCGAGGGACTGTTTGAACAGATGCAGAAAAATGAAGTTAAGAATCTTAACCTGATCATTAAGGCTGATGTCCACGGCACAATTGAAGCGATTAAGGACTCCCTTATAAAATTATCCGGCGATGAGGTTAAAATTAAAATTATACACTCTGCAACCGGTACCATCAACGAGTCGGATATCTCTCTAGCTACTGTTTCAAACGCTATCGTCATTGGATTCAATGTCCGACCCGCCACAAAGATTCACGATTTGGCATTAGAAGAAAATGTTGATATGCGATTTTACAATATCATTTATGATGTAATAAACGATATTAAAAACGCAATGACAGGCATGATGGACTCAAAATTTGAAGAACGAATTCTGGGCAGAGCTGAAATTCGTGAGGTGTTTGTTATTCCGAAATTAGGTGCCATTGCAGGATCTTATGTCACTGATGGAAAAATCGAAAGAGGACAACGAACCCACCTTATTCGTGACGGAGTTGTCGTGCATGACGGCAAAATAGAGTCACTCAGACGGTTCAAGGATGACGCCAAGGAAGTAAGGGTCGGGTATGAGTGTGGCATAGGCATTGAAAAGTTCAATGATATAAAGGTCAATGATGAAATTGAATGTTATTATCTCGAAGAGATAAAACCGACAATGGAATAAGATGGTTGTGGGTATTGGTATTATTACTTTCAGACTGCATGACACTCGCAGCCTGAAGGGAAAAAGAAAAATCGTTAAATCGATCATCGCAAGACTGAGAAACAGCTTCAATGCATCGGTTGCCGAAGTCGGCGCAAATGATGTTTACCAAAAGGCGGAGATAGGATTTTCGCTGGCAGGGAATGATCGTATGTTGATCAACTCTAAAATTGACAAGATGTTCAATATGGCGGACGAGATAGGGCTGGCTGAAATTGTCGATACAAAAATGGAAATTATAAACTTATGACATCATACAGCAGAGCAGATCGTGTCGGCAGTCAGATCCAAAAAGTACTCTCTGAACTTCTTAATTCGGACATTAATGATCCCCGCCTTAAAAAAGCTGTGATTACAAGCGTTAAAATGGCGCGGGATCTCAGGCTTGCAAAAATCTATTTCGTAGCAACCGATTGTCAAAATAATAACAAAAAAAAAAATGATACAATCGAAGGCTTTAAAAGTGCTTTGGGATTTATCAAACGAACGCTTGCTGAAAAGCTAGGCCTCCGTTATATGCCTGACCTTAAATTTTACTATGACGACTCATTTGATTATGGTTCGCATATAGATTCTCTGCTCAAAGGTTTGAAAAAAGACTATGCATAATATTATAAAAAACTTAAAAAATAGCCAAAATATTCTTCTGACATCTCACATTCATCCGGACGGAGATGCTCTCGGGTCACAGATTGCGATGGGGATAGCTCTGACAGCATACGGCAAGATGGTCACGATTTATAATGAAAGTAACATTCCTAAAATGTATAGGTTTCTGCCTTCATCAGATCGTATCGTTCATCAGATCGACTCAATAGACAAATATGATACAGCTGTTATTCTTGATTGCAGTGATTTACAGCGAACAGGGAAAATTGCTGATGACATCAGTCTTATTCCTTCAATAATTAATATCGATCATCATATTACCAATACCGGTTTCGGCACCTGTCAGCTGATCGATTCATCTGCCTGTGCGACAGCTGAAATCTTATACAGGCTTATTAAAAAAATGGAAATTACGATAACCCGTCCCATGGCTTTTTCCATCTATACGGCGATCATGACGGATACCGGATCTTTTCGTTTTTCAAATACAAACAAAGCCGCATTTTCTATTTGTGCGGAAATGGTCGACACTGGGATCGATCCGAATTTTATTGCAAACCATGTCTACATCACTTACTCACTTAGTCGAATAAAACTTCTCAATATGGTTCTTGAATCGATAGCGGTTTCTGAAAATGGAAAAATGTCTGTAATGGCACTGACACAAGAAATGCTTGATAAAACAGGTACAAAAAGGGAAGATGTGGGAAGGCTGATAAACTATGCCAGGCATTTAGAAGATGTCAAAGTTGCTGCGCTTATTTTTGAAAGCAAAAACGGCGGCCACAAATCTCCGGATGAAGAACGAAAATTCCATATCAGTCTTCGATCAGACGGAACAGTAGATGTTTCTGCGATTGCTACCGGTTTTGGCGGAGGAGGACACATAACCGCAGCAGGCTTCAACATCATGGCCTCTTTAAAAACAATTAAGCCCAGAATATTGAGCATGGCTGAGGACTTCTGATTCTGGTGAAGCATTGATGCAGTTTGAGGAAAACGGAATTATTATTATTGATAAGCCTGCCGGCATCACTTCTGCAAAAGTGGTGGCGCACTTAAAAAAAATTACCGGCGCATTTAAGGCAGGACATACCGGAACGCTAGACCCCTTAGCCACCGGTATGATGGTATGCTGTATTAACAGGGCTACCCGGCTGGCAAGGTTTTTTCTTGCCGGAGACAAAAAATACGAGGCGGTACTATATCTTGGAAAGGAGACAGATACTCAGGATGCCACCGGCAAAACAACGGCGGTCTGCAACAGCATCAGACTGACCAGTCAGAGAATCAGGGAAGTGTTTAAAGAGTTTGAAGGCTCTATGGAACAGGCTCCGCCGGTTTTTTCTTCGTTGAAACACAAAGGCATACCCCTTTACAAGCTGGCACGTCAGGGGAGACCGATCCAAAAACCGCCCAGGCAAATTTTGATACATTATCTGAAAATTTCAGATATCGATATACCGGAGATACATTTTGAAGTGTCCTGTTCGTCAGGAACCTATATCAGAGCCCTTTGCGCTGATATAGGAAGAAGACTCGGCTGTGGAGGGCACCTAAAAAGTTTGAGACGAATTGAAAGCTGTGGTTTTTCAATCAACCAGGCATGTGACCTTAAAAAAGTTGAAACGCTTTCAAAATCAGGAAAATTGTCTGAAAGGCTTGTCAGCATGGCCGATGCAGTGAGTCGAATGGCCGGATATACTTCGGATACGATTTTATCTGAAAAAATAATAACCGGCAAAAAAATAACTGCCAAAGATTTCGAAAACATACCGTTTATTGAAAAAAAAGGCGGCGCTTTTAAAAACTTTATAAAGATTATAGACAAAGAAAATAATCTTCTGGCTGTTCTTGAAGATACAGGCAAAACCGAGCAGTATGACTATTGCTGTGTTTTTCCAAGAAATTTATTATAATGATTGCTTATTTTTTAATTATATAGGAGGAAAAAAGTGACACTTACAACTGATAACAAAAAGGATATAATCGGACGGTTCAAGCAGCATGATTTGGATACAGGTTCCCCTGAAGTTCAAATTGCGCTTTTAACAGAACGGATCACCTACCTCACCGATCATGTAAAGATTCATAAAAAGGATCACCATTCAAGAAGGGGGCTTTTGATCCTTGTGGGAAGGCGCCGTAAACTTTTAAACTACATAAAAAATAAAGACATAAACCGTTACCGTTCAATTATCAAGGAATTGAAGCTGAGAAGATAGTCAGCTTCAAACGATAAGCAGGCAGGTAAAAATCATACCCTGCCTCACGTTTTTAGAAAAACCGTGATATTAGGTTTCCGGTTGCCGCAGGGGCGGTGCAGGCGACAGTGTGCTTTCGTATACATTTTTATTAGCCCCTTTCAGGAGATTATTTAACATGGAACATACATTCAATACAGACATTGAGGGAAAGACCCTTAGCATCCAGACAGGCAAAGTCGCAAAACAGGCATCCGGTTCGGTTATGGTAAGCTATGGAGAGACAGTCGTTCTGGTCACTGTTGTTTCCGCCGACACAGAAAGAAACGGCGATTTTCTACCTCTTACAGTAGAATGTCAGGAAAAAATCTATTCAGCAGGCAGGATACCTGGAAATTATTTCAGGCGTGAAATAGGTAGGCCAAGTGAGAAAGAAACATTAACCTGCCGACTGATCGACCGTCCCATCCGTCCACTTTTCCCGGATGGATATCGTTTTGAAACCCAGGTGGTTGCGACGGTACTTTCAATGGACAAAGAAAATGACCCCGATATTCTGGCAATGATAGGCGCGTCAGCCGCACTTGAAATATCCGACATTCCGTTTGACGGTCCGATTGGAGCTGTTCGTGTTGGCCGTGTTGACGGACAGCTTATTGCCAATCCGACTATCAGCCAGTGTGAGAACAGCGACATTAACATTGTGATTGCAGGGTCAAAGACAGGCGTCGTGATGGTTGAAGGCGATGCAAAAATCGTCAGCGAAGCCGACATGCTGGAAGCTATCTTTTATGGCCATAAAGCAATGCAGCCCATTATCGAAATGCAGGAAAAACTTAAAAGTGCTGCAGGTGTTGAAAAACGGCCCCGTCCGGTAGTTGAAAAAGACGAAGCGCTTGCAGAAAAGATAGCGTCAGAGGCAAGTCAACGCATTCGTGAAGCGGTTACGATACCTGATAAAATGGATCGAGGCAAAGCGATTAAGGCATTGAATGCTGAAATACTCGAAAGTCTTGGAAATGAATATGCCGAACGGTCTGATGAAGTATATGGAGCTCTTCACGACCTAAGAAATAAAGTGAGCAGGGACATCGTTTTAAACGACGGGAAGCGCATAGACGGAAGAAGATTTGACGAAGTAAGACCAATTAAATGCGAAACCGGAATTTTGCCAAGACCTCACGGGAGTGCCCTGTTTACAAGAGGTGAAACTCAAGTGCTTGGCGTACTGACTTTAGGTTCAGGTCAGGATGAGCAAAGACTGGAGACGTTAAGCGGAGAAGAGTTCAGGCCGTTCATGCTCCATTATAACTTCCCTCCATATTCTGTGGGTGAAGCACGAAGAATGATGGGACCTAGCAGGCGTGACATAGGTCACGGAACACTGGCAACACGTGCCATCGCAGCCGTACTGCCTGAAAAAGAAATTTTTGATTATACCATCCGTATTGTCTCGGAAGTTTTTGAGTCAAACGGCTCCTCATCTATGGGAACGGTATGTTCGGGAATCCTGGCCCTGATGGACGGCGGCGTTCCTATCAAAGCTCCGGTCTCAGGTATTGCAATGGGCCTCGTATCGGAAGGCGATAACGTTGTAATCCTGTCCGACATCCTTGGCGATGAAGACCATTTCGGAGACATGGATTTTAAGGTGGCAGGCACCAAAGAAGGCATAAGCGCTTTGCAGATGGATATTAAAATCAAAGAACTCTCAAAAGAAATCCTCGAAAAAGCGCTTGAGCAGGCACGTCAGGGGCGTCTGCATATTCTGGACAAAATGAATGAGGCGCTAGCTGATCATCGTAAAGAACTTTCTCCATATGCCCCTAAAAATATTTCACATAATATCAATCCTGATAAAATCAGAGATATTATCGGTCCCGGTGGTAAAGTAATACGCGCTCTTCAGGCTGAAACCAACACAAGAATAGAGGTCGATGATACTGGCCTGGTGAGAATTTCGGCTGTATCCCAGGCTGACAGCGATGCAGCATTGGCAAGAGTGAAAGAAATTACCATGGAGCCTGAAGTCGGCGTTATTTATGAAGGTACTGTTGTCAAAACTACTGATTTTGGAGCATTTGTTCAAATAACTCCCGGCACTGACGGTCTCGTACACATCTCACAGCTTGCGTCATATCGTGTTAAAAGCGTAACCGATATTGTAAAAGAGGGGGATGTAATCAAAGTTAAAGTTCTTGAAATAAATAACGGCAAAATACGCCTGAGCCTTAAGGATGCGATGGAAGAGCAGGATGACCCA
>CAZTYY010000004.1:17389-19766 GCA_964617785.1 uncultured Desulfobacterales bacterium
CTTAAGGATGCGATGGAAGAGCAGGATGACCCAAAGGACAAATAAAACCATACTCGATAACGGCATCAGAATTCTAACAAAAAAGATCGATTATGCCCGCTCGATATCTATGGGTGTCTGGGTTAACGCAGGTGCGCGAGACGAATTCCCTGACCAAAACGGTCTGTCTCATTTTATTGAACATATGATCTTTAAGGGGACAAAAAAAAGGACGGCGTATCAGATCGCAAAAGAGTTCGACGCCATTGGAGGCCACACAAACGCTTTTACCTCCATGGAGATTACATGTTATTATGCAAAAGTAATCGATGCGCACCTTGAAACAATGGTTGAGATACTTTCTGACATTTTCCTTAACTCCAGATTCGATCTCGAGGAAGTTGAAAAAGAACGTCCTGTTATCCTTCAAGAAATCGGAATGACCGAAGACAGTCCCGAAGACTATATTCATACCATCATGGGAAAAAACTTCTGGGGGGACAATCCCCTGGGACGCTCTATACTCGGTCCACGGGAAAACGTCATCAGTTTTGATTCAAAAATGATAAAAGGTTTCTTTCATCGCTTTTATCAACCTGATCAAATCATAATTTCAATTGCCGGAAATGTTGAGCATGACCGTATTGTGGATCTTGTAAGACCGGCATTTAAAACAGTTAAGCGAAGCAACGGTCTTCCTGAGCGGCATACCCCCATAGCAAATTCGAATACAACGATTTCGGAGAGGAAACTGGAACAGGTTCATATCTGTATCGGGTGTCAAGGACTCAGCACAACGAGTCCTGACAGATATGCACTTTCAGTTATGAATACAATTTTAGGCGGCAACATGAGTTCAAGATTGTTTCAGGAAATTCGCGAGCGCAGAGGGCTTGCCTATTCAGTCTATTCATTTATCTCTTCCCATGCAGACACCGGCATGTTCGGTGTCTATGCCGGCGTTTCTCCGGCAAAAGCTTCCGAAACAACTGAGCTATTATTGAATGAGCTTAATAAACTTAAAAAAACCCCGGTTGATGCCTCTGAATTGCAGGATGCCAAAGAGTTTATTAAGGGAGGAATCCTTCTTTCCTCTGAAAGTACAGATAACCAGATGGTCAGGCTGGCGCAGAATGAAATATATTTTAACCAGCAGATATCTCTTGAAAAAATAATTGCTTCAATCGAATCTGTAACCGAAAACGACATTCTTAATATGGCCGGCATGCTTCTTAACAGCAAAAAACCGGCCATTTCTCTGCTTGGGCCGATTTCTGATAAGGGGCCGTTTGAAAACCTTTTAAACAGCTTTAATTAAAAAATGGACCAGCAGCAACCCCTGTTAAAATTTCATAGACTCCGGCCTGATGCCGATGAAGACATCCCTTTGCCCTCTTATATGACCAAACATTCTTCAGGGATGGACCTTTGTGCTGCCCTTGAAAATGATCTGACACTTGAACACGGCAAAATCTCTCTTATTCCTACCGGTTTTGCCATTGCAATTCCTGAAGGGTTTGAAGCTCAAATTCGCCCAAGAAGCGGACTTGCTTCAAAACATGGTATCGGCATTATCAACTCACCTGGAACCATAGATTCCGACTACAGGGGAGAAGTAAAAATTGCCGTCATCAACCTCGGCAATAAATCCTATACATTTCGACGGGGAGACAGAATAGCTCAGATGGTGATTCAAAGGGTCTATCAACTTAGACCGGTTATTGTGGAAGAACTGGATGAAACCGTGCGAGGCCAGGGCGGATTCGGCCATACCGGGATTTAAACAGCCTGTCAGCATGGAAACCTGTATAATCATCGACAAAGACCGCCAAAACATTAAAAAGGGGAACCTTTACCTTTCAGTTCTTGCAAGCAGCAGCAAGGGAAATGCCATCCTCATATCAGATGCTTCGACTTCAATACTAGTAGATGCCGGCCTTTCAGGAAAAAAGATCGAACAAAGACTGGAATCAATAGGATTCGCACCTGAAAACCTTGACGCGATTCTTGTATCCCATGAACATTCAGATCACATTCTCGGTGTTGGAGTATTGTCAAGGCGCTATAAGCTACCGGTTTATATCAATACTAAAACGTTAAAAACTGCCTCAAAGCAGTTGGGGAAACTTCATTCAAAACATCTTTTTGAATGTGGAAAACGATTTACAATCGGAAAACTTGACATACACCCGTTTTCCGTTTCACATGATGCAAAAGATCCGGCCTGTTTTACGATAAAGCAGAACGGCCTTAAAATCGGCATTGCAACAGATCTTGGGATTTCTACATCTGTTGTAAGGGAGCATCTAAAAGAATGCAATATGCTGGTTCTTGAAGCAAATCATGATCCTGTAATGCTTGAGGAAGGACCTTATCCCTGGCCGCTGAAGCAGCGGAT
>CAZTYY010000004.1:19866-27557 GCA_964617785.1 uncultured Desulfobacterales bacterium
AATATGCTATTTTTCTGTATTATAGTTCCCCGTTAGGGGATAGGGGTTGTAGCCCCGGGTTTTAACCCGGGGTAATAGAATACAAATCGCATTAAGCCCTGAAAAGGGCGACGGAAAAATCAGTTCCATATATATTCCGAATCATAATCAATCTTATGTTTTTCCAGCATTTCGACAAATTTCTCCTGGAAGGTCTTCCTTTTATGATGCTCCCCTTGATTGCGAATATATGTTTTCACTTTATCAATTTGAGATTCACTAACGGAAAAGCCTCCATAGCCGGGTTGCCAGAAAAATTTAGATTTTGTGAATCGCTTTTGATTTATCCATTTAGAGGATTTCCCTTTGATTCGCTGCATAAGATCCGACAAGCTATGAATGGGTTTAATTTTAATCATCATATGGATGTGGTCAGGCATGCCACCAATGCATATTAATTGGGTACCTTCCCCCCTTGCAATTCCTCCGACATAGGCATAGAGCTCTTCTTTGAAATCATTCAAAATAATGGGAGCCCGGTATTTGGTACTAAAAACGACATGAAATATCAAATTTGTAAATGTTCCTGCCATAGTTATACGTAGATGGTGTGAATTTTCCGTCGCCCCTTATGGGGCTTTTTGATGATTGGTTTCTTTTCCCTGGGGCTGAAGCCCCAGGCTACATTCCACAGCCCTTTTCAAGGGCTTTTTTCATAACCGAATCGGAACTGATTACACAACTAATCGAACAGCTCATCAGCAAAAACCCCTTCAGCAATCTTTGCCACCGGTCCTGTCATGATTATTGAAAAATCATCATCAATACTGAGGGAAATCTCCCCCCCGGGCATATGAACTGTAATTTCTTTCTCACAAAGACCGAGCCTGTATGCAACCGCTCCTGATGCCACGCTGCTGCTGCCTGATGCAAGCGTATACCCTGCCCCTCGCTCCCAAATTTCTATCCTGATATTTGACCTGTCCATAATTTCCATAAACTGAACATTTGTTTTATTCGGAAATCGCGGATCGATCTCTATTTTAGGACCCCACTTTTTTGCTTCTTCAGCCAGGGCCTTTTCACGCAGAAGAACACAATGGGGATTACCGACGGTGGCCGCACAAAAAATCAATTCCTCTTTGTCCACCTGTATGGTCTCATTCAGGACTTCCCGGGCAGGGCCTGCTACAGGAATTATTCTACTGTCAAAGCTGACCCTGCCCATCTCCACTGTCACTATCTGGCCTCCCTCATGAACTCTTGAGTTTACGACACCGCCTTTTGTATATATGAAAAAAGGCTCTGTACTGACTCTGTCAGTATCCATAAGATATCTTGAAAATATTCTTAACCCATTACCGCTTTTCTCAGCCTCGCTTCCATCAGGGTTAAATATTCGCAGGCCAAAATCCCCTTCATTTGTTTCAAGAGGACCAAACAAGATACCGTCAGATCCAACACCGAAATTACGGTGACAAATTTTTCGTATTTGTGATTCAGAAATCTGATCACCTGTCTCTTCAGGATCAATGACAATGTAGTCATTTCCAAGGCCATGATATTTATAAAATTTCATGAACAGTCCTTTCCGGCTTTCATTTTTCTATGTCCATCGTTATTTCACGTACACTATATTCATTGCCTGCGTATGTTCGCTCGACAAAAACAACCTCCCCGCTGTTCCCCACAAGCAGCACAGACGAACTGCGTGTGCCGTAAACATCACTTTTAATAAAGAGGGGAGACAAAACACGCTCCCATTCCAGTCCGACACCGGTATCAGGAAGATCGCTGTCAGGAGGGCATGCAGAATCCGTCAAGACATCAAATATTCCTTTGGTATCAGGTTGCTCCATTTCAAAAAAAGGCTTTATCATGGACTTACCTTTTTCAACCTTAGGCCATGGAGTATCCAGAAACCGGTTGCTGATGCCGAAAAAACCGGAATTTAGGAGTATAATCTCGTTTTGCATATTTGAATAATATAAAAGTCTTTCACCGTCGCCTGCAAGCATGTTAAATCCGTTATATCTTCCGCCTTCTGGTTTCAATCGATTGAAAAACGTTTCAGCAGAACATTCTTCTGATAAAAAATCGGTGATCAGGTTCCCGCGTGAAGGAGCATCTGCAATAACTGATGCCGGGTCCCTGTAATTTGTAAGCGCTGCGAGTCTACCTTTTTTAGAAATCCCGAGCCATGTACCGCCGCCTTTCAAATCTCTTCCTGCAAGTATATCCGGTTTGTCTTTCCAAAATTCTAAAGCAAGTGTAGGCCGGTTATAAAATTCATCCCTGTTTGCAGCAAGAATGATCTGAAAAGAAGGGTGCTGTTGATAGGTGAAAAGGATAAGACACATTTTTCTTGTCGTTGACCTTCAGGTTCAGTTTATGATATTAAATGTTTTTTAATTTTTGAGATATCACATTTAAAAAATAAATCAATAAAGGAGGCCTCAAATGAAGGAAGTGGTTATTGTCGGAGGTTCCAGAACTGCGATCGGTACTTTTGGAGGTGGGTTAAAGACAGTCTCGGTTGTTGAGCTCGGCTCAATCGTAATGAAAGATGTTTTAAAAAAGCTTGGTCTTAGACCGACAGTCAGTGATGCAATGAAAAACGCAGGGCCGGATGCCCTTAAAGATCAAGGCATTACAGATCTTGAAAAACAATCATATGACTGGGACGATGCACTGAAACCTGTCACCATTGATGAAGTTATTATGGGTAATGTTCTCCAGGCTGCCCAAGGACAGAATACGGCTAGGCAAGCAATGATCAAAGCGGGCATACCAAAAGAAACACCAGCGCATACAACCAATAAAATCTGCGGTTCAGGTTTAAAGGCGGTTACACTTGCTGCCCAGTCGATTATGACAGGCCAGGCAGACGTGGTAATTGCAGGTGGCCAGGAAAATATGAGTCTGGCGCCCATGGCATTGCCCAAGGCAAGGTGGGGCCACAGGATGGAGCTTACCGGTACCGGTGACATATATGATTTAATGGTATTTGACGGCCTTTTTGAAATTTTTTACGGCTATCATATGGGCTTAACAGCTGAAAACATAGCTGATCTTTACAGCATCTCTCGAAAGGAGCAGGATGAGCTCGGAGTTCTGAGTCATAACCGGGCGATGAAAGCCATAAAAAGCGGTCTTTTTAAAAACGAAATTACACCGGTTGTCATTAAATCCCGAAAAGGAGAAATTGTTTTTGATACAGACGAACGGCCCATGGAAACAAATTTGGAAAAAATGTCAAAGCTCAGACCTGCCTTTAAAAAGGACGGAACCGTCACTGCCGGCAATGCTTCAGGTATAAATGATGCAGCTGCAGCACTCGTGCTGATGAGTGCTGAAAAAGCCGAAGAATTGGAACTTGAACCAATAGTTAAAATAAAGGGGTTCAGTGCCGGCGGCATTGACCCTGCATATATGGGATTGGGACCTGTTCCAGCGGTGAAAAAGGTCTTACAGCAAACCGGCATGACAATAAATGATATTCAAATGATTGAACTGAACGAGGCTTTCGCATCACAGGCTATTGGATGCATGCGTGAGCTCGGCCTTGAAAATGACCGCCCCAATGAACTCGGAAGTGGAATCTCCCTCGGCCATCCCATAGGGTGTACCGGTGCTCGCCAGGTTGTCTCAGGTATGTACCATATGAAACGAATGGGATACACAACCGGCCTGATAACCATGTGTATTGGTGGTGGTATGGGTATGGCAATGATTGTTGAACGATAAGTACTGCAGGTCAATTTTACGAAGCCATCAATTTTTAGCTTTACTTGAGCATATGCTATTGATAAAAAATTATAATTTTATTAAATAAATCGAGAGACAGGCATTATTATGGATATTGGCAGAAAACTAGGGATACTGGTATTTTTTTTGGTTCCAGCAATAATCGGAGGCGGAATTGTTTTTCATTTATTTCACGATTATACACCGGTTGTGATTTATGAACTGGCACTTTATCTGATCGCCGGGGCATATATCAGTAAGTAAAGCGCCCGCCCATCAGGCTTTTTAAAATACCTTTCAATCTGTAACCCCTGACACCTGATTTCTGTTCATCGGAAAACAAGTGTCAACGATTTTAATATTGGTCAGTTTACTTTTAGCTTTCCCGAATGTTTTTCTTTGCCGAAACTTGTGGAGACTGCATGGAAACAAAAATATCAAACAACATGATTTTGTGGTTCTTTCTTTGCCTGTTTCTGATCTCGATTGCTTTTATGGGGTGGCTTTTTATGCCTTTTTTTTCAATTATTGCAATGGCGGCTGTTGTAACAGGCGTATTTAACCCCGTATACAGGTTTCTGGAAAAAACAGATAAAGTTAGTCCTGTTTTTGCCGCACTGATAACATGCATCCTAGTATTTTTCTTGCTTTTTATACCACTTCTCTTTTTTGGCGGTGTTCTTTCCAGAGAAGCTTATGATCTTTATCTCACAGGAAAAGATATCGTTTCAAGCGGTCAGGTTAAAAGCCTGCTTGCAAAAAGCAGTATCGTCGATAAGATTAATATTCTGCTTTCCAATATTAATATGGAACTGACAATTGATGACCTGAATAAATGGATTTCAAAACTTGGGATGGACCTCGGCCTCCTTCTGTTTAATCAAGCCCAAGCGATCGCGGCAAATGTGCTGAACTTTGTCATTAACTTCTTTTTTATGCTGATGGTCGCATTTTTTCTTTTAATGGACGGACAGAAACTGATTGCGTTTCTAATTGATCTTTCACCACTGCCCAGGGAAGAAGACGAAAAGCTCGTTCAAAAGTTTAAAGACATGACCGGAGCCATATTAATGGGAAATGGTCTCGGAGGACTAATACAGGGAACTGTCGGTGGTATCATTTTTGCGCTTTTCGGGCTTAATTCTCCTTTTCTTTGGGGAGTTGTGATGGCCTTTTTGGCATTCCTTCCCATCATTGGGATAGGAGCGGTTTTTTTGCCAGCAGCACTATATCTTTTTCTCAAGGGAAGAATTCTTTCAGCCCTGTTTTTTATTGTTTTTTACGCAATTATGTCCGGCGGCATCGAGTATATTTTTAAGCCGAAAGTTGTCGGTGACAGGGTCAAAATGCACACACTTCTCGTATTTCTGGCGATTATCGGTGGATTAAAACTTTTTGGAATACTGGGCATTATATACGGCCCGTTGATTGTTACCGGCTTCCTGACCTTAACGGATATTTATACATCCAATTACCAGAGGATAGTGGAGCCCGATAAATTTTCACAATAAAACATATTGCAGAATAGGATGAAATAGAATGTCAGAGACGGCTAAGTATACTGAAATAAATATTAACAGCGAGATGAAAAAGTCTTATCTCGAATATGCCATGAGCGTCATCATCGGACGGGCTCTGCCTGATGTCCGTGACGGCCTGAAGCCTGTACACCGCAGAGTGCTGTTTGCGATGCAGGACCTTAAAAATGACTGGAATAAACCTTATAAAAAGTCTGCCAGAATCGTCGGTGATGTGATTGGTAAGTATCATCCGCACGGGGATACCGCAGTTTATGATACCATGGTCCGGATGGCACAGAACTTTTCAATGCGATATCCGATAGTTGACGGGCAGGGGAATTTCGGGTCAGTGGATGGCGATTCACCGGCTGCCATGAGGTATACCGAAGTCAGAATGATGCGTCTTACGCATCATCTAATGACTGACCTGGACAAGGAGACTGTAGACTTCACACCGAACTACGATGAAACACTTGAAGAGCCCTCCGTCCTTCCCGCAAAATTTCCTTGTCTTCTGGTCAATGGGTCTTCCGGCATTGCCGTTGGTATGGCAACAAATATACCGCCCCATAATCTTTCTGAAACTATCGATGCTATAAAGGCGTTAATAGACAACCCTGAGCTGTCTATTGATGAGCTCATGAAATTTGTTCCAGGTCCTGATTTTCCCACAGCCGGTATTATTTATGGTGCAAAAGGGATCGAAGATGCCTACAAAACAGGACGTGGCATAATCCGTATCAGGGGCAGAGTCAATATTGAAAAAGAGGAAAAGACCGACAAGGAAACCATCGTCATCACGGAACTGCCCTACCAGGTTAACAAAGCAAGGCTCATTGAAAAAACCGCCGAGCTTGTTAGAAATAAATTTATAGAAGGCATAAGCTTTGTTCGCGATGAGTCGGACAAGGACGGGATGCGAATAGCGATAGGACTTAAAAGGGATCAGAACACTGAAGTGATCATTAACAAACTTTACAAACAAACACAGCTTGAGAATACCTTTGGTATTATATTCCTTGCAATTGCCAATAATAAGCCTGAAGTATTAAATTTTAAAGAAATTCTGGAATATTTCATTCTTCACCGAAAAGAGATTGTTGTCCGCAGGACAAGATATGACTTAAGAAAAGCAGAAGCCAGAGCCCATATACTTGAAGGGCTAAAAATAGCGCTTGATAATCTTGATGCCGTAGTGGCATTGATCAGGAGTTCAAAATCACCCGCAGAAGCAAAAACCGGACTGATTCAGAAGTTCGGTCTCACGGATATTCAAGCACAAGCCATTCTTGATATGCGTCTTCAGCGGCTGACCGGCCTTGAACAACAGAAAATACTCGCAGAATATGAAAGCGTTTTAAAGGATCTTGCAAAATTCAAAGAAATACTTGCCAGTGAACATCTCGTCCTTGATATCATTAAAAATGAATTGACGGAGATTAGGGAGGAATACGGAGACCAGCGCCGTACGGAAATTGAAGGAAAGACCCAGGAAATGACCATGGAAGATATGATTGCAGAAGAAGACATGGTTGTCACAATTTCCAAGCACGGATATATCAAAAGAACTCCACTTTCACTATATCAGCAACAGCGACGAGGCGGAAAAGGCAAAACAGCCATGGGCACCAAAGATGAAGATTTTGCCGAGCTTCTTTTTGTGGCATCAACACACCATAACTTTCTCTTTTTTACAAACAGAGGAAAGCTTTACCGGTGCAAAGTATGGGATATTCCTCAAGCCGGACGCACAAGCCGTGGAAAGGCTGTGGTCAATCTTCTTGATTTTAATGAGAATGAAAGATTGACAACCGTTCTTGCCGTTGAATCGTTTGATCCCGGATACTATATCGTTATGGCAACAAAAAACGGAACTGTAAAAAAGACGGATCTGATGGCTTTCAGCAGGCCAAGGGCTGGAGGAATTATAGCCCTCAAACTCGTAGAAGGTGATGAACTGATAACTGCAAAACTTACAGACGGCACCATGAATGTGTTTCTCGGATCACGCTCCGGCAAATCGATACGCTTTCATGAATCCGATATTCGGCAATCCGGTCGTACATCAATAGGCGTCAGGGGGATCTGGCTTGCTGAAAATGACAACCTTGTGGGCATGGAGGTTCTCAGCCACGGCCAAACACTGTTTGCCGCAACTGAAAACGGCTTCGGCAAAAGAACATCCATTGATGAATATCATATACAGAAAAGAGGCGGCAAGGGCGTGATCACAATAAAAACCGGTGAACGAAACGGCCAGGTTATCGCTATCCTGCTAGTTGAAGAGAATGATGATCTGATACTGATGACAGACGGAGGCAAGCTGATACGAATGCATATCGGTGGCATTTCGGTGATCAGTAGAAATACCCAGGGTGTAAAACTGATAGGACTCGAACCCGGCGAAAAGGTTACAGGAGCGGCAAGGCTTGCGGAAAAGGAAGC
>CAZTYY010000004.1:27657-43509 GCA_964617785.1 uncultured Desulfobacterales bacterium
ATGTCGAATCCCTCCGCATAGGAGTTGTGGGCGCCGGAAGCTGGGGAACAGCCCTCGCCAACCTGCTGGCGCTTAAGGGCTTTAAGATTGACCTGTGGGTATTCGAGCAGGAAGTAATAGAACAAATAAAGTCGCTGAAGGAAAACAAGTTTTTTTTGCCCGGGGTTTCACTTTCAGAAAACCTGTTTCCCTCAAGGGATATCAACCGGGTCGCGAAAGATAAAGATCTTCTGCTGATCGTTGTGCCATCCCATTTGATGCGGGAAATTGCAGGCCGGATAGCTGACCATATTTCTGATCATACCGTTATCGTATCTGCCTCAAAAGGAATAGAGAATAAAACACACCTGACCATGTCCGGTGTGTTGAAGGAAATTTTTTTGGATATACCTGAAAACCTTTTTGCCGTTCTTTCAGGACCAAGTTTTGCTGAAGAAGTTGCACGAAACGTACCCACCCTGGTTGCAATTGCTTCAAAAGATATTGAGACGGCAAATTTTGTGCAGCATGTTTTTTCCACACCGGTTTTCAGGGCATACACAAACGATGACATGATAGGTGTTGAACTCGGAGGGGCAGTTAAAAATGTTATTGCCATCGCCTCTGGCATAGTGGATGGGTTGGGTCTGGGTTTAAATACTCGTGCTGCCCTGATCACTAGAGGCTTGACCGAAATACGGCGGCTTGGCCTTAAACTTGGCGCTAACTCTCAAACATTTTCAGGTCTCGCCGGTGTCGGCGACCTGATGCTGACATGCACCGGAGCGATCAGCC
Organism: uncultured Desulfobacterales bacterium; assembly: GCA_964617785.1. GTDB lineage: Bacteria > Desulfobacterota > Desulfobacteria > Desulfobacterales > SURF-7 > JAFDJC01. Next base: position 28,432 of record CAZTYY010000004.1, read on the forward strand.
GTAACCATTCAATCGGGAAAAAAATAAGTGAAGGCAAAAAACTGAAAGACCTCCTCGCTGAAATGAGAATGGTGGCTGAAGGGATTAAAACGGCAAAGTCTGTTTATAATCTGTCTAAAAAATTATCCGTTGAAATGCCGATCGTTCATGAAGTCTATAATGTTCTGTATAATGAAAAATCGCCTGCCGAGGCTGTTTACAGTCTTATGACCCGTGATTTAAGGCATGAGCTTGACATGGAAGAAAGAAAGATTCCAAGATGAAGCTGTATTGGGAGCCGGGTGATAAATGGAAAATAGGAAATTACAGAAGGGAGAAGGCCATCGACAAAGGCTTAGGGAAAAGTTTCTGTCATCAGGTTTGTCCGGTTTCCATGATTATGAGGTAATTGAGCTTCTCCTTACCATAGGCACACCCAGAAAAGACTGTAAAGACAGTGCCAAAGAAGCTTTAAGTAAATTCAAAACACTCCAGGGCGTCATAGAGGCCTCCAGTCAGGAATTGTGCGATGTCAAAGGGATAGGGCCTAAAACCCTGTTCGGCATTAAGCTGATAAAAGCTGTGGCCGACCGGTATCTTGAACAAAAAGTGATTGCAAAACATCATATCCACAATTCAAAAGAATTGTTTAACTATCTTTATACGACAATCGGCAGCAAAACCCGTGAATGTTTTATGGTATTGTATCTTGACGCAAAAAATAGTATTATTTCGAATGAGATACTGTTCAAAGGCACACTGACAGCCAGTTCGGTTTATCCACGAGAAGTTGTTCGTGGGGCACTTGACCAGAAAGCTGCGGCGCTGATTTTTGCGCATAACCACCCGTCGGGTGACCCGGAGCCTTCCGCTGAAGACATCGCGATTACACGCCGTCTCCTTTTTGCCTTAAAAATTGTCGGCATAACTGTTCATGATCATATAGTGATCGGAAATAATCGTTATTACAGCTTTGCGGACAAAGGCCATATCAGCAGGATGAACTTGGAGTATGAAAAGCAGGAATCTGCCAATGATCGATCGGAATGAAGAAGAACCGGCCTGTTTTGGAGACCTTGAGATTGTCTTTCCAAAAACCGATGACGGTCTCAGGCATTCACCGGAATCTTGCATACACTGTTTTCATAAAACCGAATGCCTGAGAAAAGCAATGGCAGGAAAAGGCGGCCTAAAAGTCAAGGAAGAAAACACAGACAGAGCCTATGCATCCGGCACCATAGGATTTTTTGAAAGATGGTCGAAAAAAAAAGTGATCAGGCAAAAAGTTGTCAGGTATGATCATAAAGGAGGCGGAAATGAATAAACTTACAGTAAACGATGTCGAAATTCAAGGAAAGCGCGTTCTCATGCGGGTTGATTTTAATGTGCCTTTGGAAGGAGAAAGGGTTGCGAGTGATAAAAGAATCAGGGCTGCGCTGCCGACCATACAGCACATCCTTGACAAGGGAGGCAGGCTGATTCTCATGAGCCATCTTGGCAGGCCAAAAGGGAAAAAGGTTCCGGAAATGTCCCTTAAACCGTGCGTTTCTGTTCTTGAGGATCTCCTCGGGAAAAAGGTCGGTTTTATCAATGACTGTGTGGGCTCGACTGTTGAGACAGCTGTGGGGAAACTTGAAAATGGCGAAGTGCTTGTTCTTGAAAATCTAAGGTATTACAAGGAAGAGACCGACAATGATCCAGATTTTGCCAAACGCCTTGCCGATATTGGTGACGTATATGTCAATGACGCTTTCGGGACAGCCCATCGTGCGCACGCATCAACAGAAGGCGTGACTCGCTATATCGATCAGTGTGCGGCCGGATATCTTCTCATGAAAGAAATAGAATTTCTTGGAACCATAATGGGAAACCCCCCAAAACCATTTGTGGCTATTTTGGGTGGAGCAAAGATAACCGGCAAGATTGATGTAATCGAAAATCTTTTACCCAGCGTCGACCATCTCATCATCGGCGGCGGCATGGCCTTTACGTTCTTCAAGGCCATGGGATTTGAGATCGGAAAGTCGCTCCTTGAAGAAGATAAAATAGAGTTGGCAAAAGCTATTCTTGAAAAAGGGGCTAAAAAGATTGTTCTTCCGATCGACTGCATTGTGTCGGATTATGTAGATTTTAAATCAAAAAAAACAGGCCCTCTTCAAATTGCCGCAAGGGATGAAATCTCTGCTGATCAGATGGGCCTTGATATCGGCCCCGGATCAGTTAATATATTTCGCGACACCCTGAGTACGGCAAAAACCGTTATATGGAACGGCCCAATGGGCGTTTTTGAAATTGAAGAAACGGCAAAAGGGACATATGCAATTGCAAACATCCTGGCTGAAATCACTCAAAAAGGTGCAAAAACGATAATCGGAGGCGGAGATTCAGCTTCTGCCGTAGAAAATGCCGGAGTGGCCGACAAAATTTCCCATGTGTCAACAGGCGGCGGAGCTTCGCTGGAGTTCCTCGAAGGGAAGGTTTTGCCGGGAGTTGCGGCTTTAACCGACAAATAGTACATGGACAAAAAAAAACTTCCAGACAATTACAATATTATAAAAATAATCATCTCCATTGCTGTTGGGCTCATTACCCTATCCATTTTACTCTATTTTTTTCACAGCAGGATATGGGATACAACCCTTTTCTTGTATAATTTTTTAAGCGACCGGGAACAGATCAAAGCCTGGATCGACGGTTTTGGGAAAAGCGCTCCTGTCGTTTTTATTGCTTTCCAAGTGCTTCAGGTTATTTTTGCACCTGTTCCCGGTGAAGCAACAGGCTTTATCGGGGGATATCTTTTTGGCGCGTTTAAAGGTTTTTTCTTTTCTTCCATTGGTTTGACCATCGGGTCATGGTTAAATTTTATCATAGGTCGGTTTCTGGGCGAGCGTTATATCAGGAAATTGATCCCCGCTGGCCCTCTTGAGCGTTTTGACAAGGCGTTAAAAAGGCAGGGAATTTTTGTCATTTTCATTCTGTTTATTTTTCCTGGATTCCCAAAAGATTATCTTTGCCTGTTTCTGGGGCTTAGTAATATTCCCTTTAGAATCTTTATTGTTCTTGCCGTCGTCGGAAGGATGCCGGGAACAATGATGCTGAGCCTTCAAGGAGCGTATGTATATCAAAAAATGTATGGCATTTTTGCCCTGATCTTATTTGTCTCACTTCTGATAGCCCTCGCAGCCTATCTTTTTCGAAACAAAGTATACAAATGGGCAGAAAAACTCAGATGAAAAAATCGCAAATGATTCCGTTGACTACTTTACAAAACAATGGTATAATTGGAAAAATTTAAGCTTTCTTTTTCAAAAAAAGAAGAAATTAAAATTTTTCCAGAGGAGTTTTATATCTATAATACAATAAATATTCAAGGCAGAACAGGAGCGGCACGTGGGATTCTGGAATTACAGGGAAGAGTTGAGCAATGCTAATCGTTTGAGGCGTTCATACTATGAACTTTTAAGAGATGAACTTGATCATTTTCTTCTGCAGTATGCTCTCACAAATTCATATAAAAACTTCAGAGCAAACAACATTCAATATCCATTTGTGGAACGACGAGAACTAAAGCCCCGTGCCAGAATTCCGGATTTGGAATATGGACATCAAAATGCTTTTCTTGTAATATTTACGGAAGACACAATTCCCAATGTTCATAAAAAGTATATTCGGTTTCTTGATGTGAACAAGACAACCAAAAAAAATCTACTGCTCTCAAAAACACTTTCCCTTGAAAAAGAATTCGATAGAACGCAGAAATTTCTTGAGTCGGCTCACTTTTTTAATTTCATTGGAGATCTTCTACCGGTTGACTATGCCCTGCTGATCCAGAAAGAACCCATTTCAGGCAAAAACAGGTACTCTATTTCTCATTATCACGTACGTATTGACTGGCCGATTGCCAACGCTGCCGAAGACCTGGCTCGCAGGCTCCGCTATATTTCAAAGGATATTTATGAAAAGGGCGATAAGTATGCCGAGGATATTCAGAAAAAACTGTTTGAATATTATGGAATGCCCGTCATGGCAGGAGGAAGAAGAACAGCGGCGATTGTAGCAGCTCAGTATTTCAGACAAATCCCATGCATAACAACTGTTTATGCGGGAAGCAGTGAATCAAGGGCGCTTTTGCGCATTTCAGAAAGAGGGGTTTCAAAAGCCGTACTGGTAAAACTTTCAAAAAATGAAATTATAAAAATTTCCGAAGAAAACAACATATCACCACAAACCTTTACCAAAAACTATGTCATAGCAGCAGAAGGCGAAAATAGAAAAAACGCTCAGGCTGTCTGCATTTTTTTAGCTACCTACTGGAACACAGAACATGCAAGACCACCCGATGACAATAAATTAAGAGAATTAAAACCAGACCCTTACTGGATCACGGTGGATGGGCAGCACCTGCTTCCCAAGCCAGGTGTATGGAAATATCCGCCTATATCCCTAAACCTTATTTATGCTTAAGATCGCAGCCTTTTAATCATGGCTGTCTCATCACAATCTGGAAATTTTACACAAAGTATGCAGTCTGCCCATATTTTCAACGGCAACTCTGATCTGTCTGTTATTTTAAACCCAAATCTTTTGAAAAAGTCAGGCCGGTACGTAAGTGTAAACACGTTCTGAATGTTAAAAGATTCTGCTTCGGAAAGCGCCGCTTCCACAAGCATTGAACCGGTTCTGTTTCCCTGGTGTTCTTCTGCCACGGCAAGAGAACGTATCTCGGCAAGATTTTCCCAGCAGAATTGAAGGGCGCAGCAGCCTGCAATACTGCCATCATCACACACAGAAACAAAAAAAGCCCTAAGGTGATCGTAAAGTTTGCTCAACGGCCGCGCCAGCAATTCACCCTTTTGGCTATAATTGTCAAGCAATCGGTAAATCGATTTGACATCCTCTATACCGGCTTTTCTTATCATTTGTCGTTTTCCCTGTCTAATATTCCAAGCAAATTGGCAGCGTTTTTCCCGAGAAGTTTAGCCCGATCATCTTCCGGAAGACTCTCTTTTTCAATCTCTTGAAAATACCTTGATGGCTTAAGCAACGGATAATCGCTCCCAAAAAGAATTTTATTTTTCCCGGCAAGCAAAAGAGCTGAACGATAAATTTTTGTATTATATAAAAAAGGAGAGGCCGCTGTATCATAATATACATTTTTTAAGGTGTTTTTAACTTCCTTTTTTAAATGCATATAGAAAAAAATTCCGCCTCCCCAGTGCGCCAGAACCAACTTATTGTCAGGAAAATGTGCGGCAAGGTTATAAATTTCAGACAGCGTAATCTGTGTTTTACCGGGATATTGATGCCCCACAGGTTCATTGGTATGGATAAGAATCGGCACTTCTTTTTCAAGACACAGAGCCATCAGCGGTTCAAGGTTTTTGATAGTGTTCTGATCTATTCCTGAATTGTAAAATGCCAGTTCCCCTACCCCTGAAAGGCCGGCTTCAAGGCACCTTACAACTTCATCCGCAGCGCCATGCCATGATGGATCAACGCAACAAAACCCTTTTAATTGTTCAGAATATTTTCCCACTGACGCGGTGATATAGTCGTTATGCATCCTGGCAGTATCGGGATTCTTCCATGGAAAACCAAAAATAATAGAAATGTCCACACCTTCTTCATTCATAACCGAGACAATATCATCAGCACCTGCAAGTTTTGATTTTTCGGAATCATACAAAAGCTTAAAAGCCGGCTCACCTGTAAAAAAATCTTCTCGATTTTTCCTAATTATTTCAGGGAAAATATGGGTATGAAAATCAATGATCATCGTTTTTACCCGGTTATATTCATGCTTAAGATTATGAGAACGCGGCATATCTGAGCTTTTATACTCACAAGATCTGTCGTACCCGCCCTCTGGCCTGATTATAAAAAGCTTTATTGACTAATGGAATTATTCCTATAAAATAAAACATACGTCAATTGAAAAGTCTATTCATTTCTTATAACATTATTATCTGTTTTTTAAAATTGATTCATTTGCAAACGATCAATTTTTTTTGCGCTCAGGAGAAAGCAGATGTATTTTGAAAAGTCCGGTCAAGAGAATACAGACCAAACACTTGCCGCAGCATTTGACCGTGGGAAAACGCTCGGATTAAACGAGATGATTATAGCGTCGACAACAGGCGAGACAGCCTTCAAGGCGATTGAAGTCTTTAAAGGATTTACGGTGACAATCGTCACTTATCATTGTGGCTTCAGAGAGCCTTTTAAAAAGGTAATGCCTGATGAAATACAGAAAGACCTCATTGAAAAAGGTGCACGGGTAATATCTGCAACTCATGCGCTGTCCGGGATAGAAAGATCAATCTTTAAAAAATATTCCGGAAGCTATCCTGTCCTTCTGATAGCAGACACCTTGCGACTTTTTGGGCAAGGGGTCAAAGTGGCTGTTGAAATATCTGTGATGGCTGCAGATGGAGGTGCATTGACAGGCAATGACGTCATTTCTATCGGAGGAACCGGCAAAGGAGCGGATGCGGCACTGGTTATAAAACCTGCCGGCCAGTCAAATTTTTTCGATATGCATATTAAGGAAATTATCTGCAAACCAGGTGTGTCGTAAGAGGAGGTGCAATGGACCTGCGGGAATTGGGCTCCAAGTTGGGGGTTGATGAAAATGAATTTAAAGAACTTGTTATTCTTTTTTTAGACAGCGCAACTTCAGATATTCAAAAATTCAGGAGTGCCTGTCAAAAAGGTGATGGAGAGACAGCGGAGGCTTCAGCACATTCGTTAAAAGGTTCCTCTGGAAATCTTGGTTTTTTAGACATACATGAACTGGCGAAAAAGGCGGAAACTGATTCCAAAAACAGTAATTTTGATGAATGCGAAACCATCTCTTCAATGATTGAAGAAAAGATTGAGCAAATTAAGAAAAGTTTTTAAAGGTAGCTATGGACGTAAAACAGCATCTCTCAATTCTTGCGGTGGATGACAATCCGATAAACCTGGAACTGCTCAAAATGACCCTGTCAAAGGAAGGCTACTGTGTCATTCCTGCATCAGACGGACCGTCTGCAAGAAGCATTGCAGCTGAAAAAAAGCCGGACCTTATCCTTCTTGATATTAAAATGCCCGGTGAAGACGGTTTTGAAGTCATAAAAAAACTTAAAGCAAACCCAAGCACTGCGGGTATTCCCGTCATATTCCTGACAGGTGTGAGTGAAATTGATGCCAAACTTTCCGGTTTTGAGCTTGGCGCAGTCGATTATATTACCAAACCTTTCCATCCAACGGAAGTCATTGCGAGGGTAAGGCTTCACTTAAAACTTTCAATCGCAACAAACTCGCTGATTGCCCAGCAGGCACAAAAATTAAGAGAGGTTTCTGAAGCTCAAACAGAGATGTTGACGACTCCGGAAATGCAGCCGAAAGCCAGGTTTGGCGTATATTACCTGACGCTCCATGAAGCCGGCGGAGACTTTTATGAAGTTCTGTCTGTTTCAGAAGGAATTTTTGGTTATTTTGTAGCAGATTTTTCAGGCCATGATATAAAAACAAGCTATTTAACAGCATCTGTTAAGACACTTTTAAAACAGAACTGCTCTCCGGTTTATCATCCGGCTGAAAGTATGAGGATGATGAACGAAGTGCTGGTGGGAATTCTGCCGGAAGGAAAATACCTGACCGCTTGTTATATCCGTTTGAACCGCAAAGCCGGGCACATGACAATTGTCAATGCAGGCCATCCGCCTCCAATATATATACCGAAAGATGGCGAATCGCAACTGATTGAAATGAATGGCGATGTGATCGGAATTTTTAAAGACGTATTTTTCATGCAAAAGAGAATCCAAGTGTCTCCAGGTGACAGGTTCTATCTTTACTCTGACGGCCTGATTGAGTCTGCAGAAAAAAGAATTGTATGGACAAAAGGATCGGAGAATTTGATAGCTGCGTGCCGGGATGCCGGTAATGTTTCGATTGAAAAAGCGCCTGAAAAAATAGCCGGGCAGATGATGGGTCAAAATCATCAGGCTGAAGATGATGTAGTTGTATTAGGATGTGAGATTTAGAAAGTAATCAGATGCAAGACAAAAACAAATTTGAAATATCAAAAAGCGGAAAACAGCTTTCCATTTCTTTTTCTTCTTCAATGGACAATATTGATAGAATTGACAGAGAAACCCGAAAGTTACTTGAAAAAGAATTAAATGATTCACAAATTTTTGCAGTAAGCCTCAGTATACGAGAAGGCCTGACCAATGCGATTAAACACGGGCATCGCTCAGATTCCAACAAGATTATACAGTTCACACTTACATTAAAAGAGGATACGCTAATTATTAAAATTGAAGATCAGGGAGAGGGATTTGACTGGAGAAAAAACCGAAAGAAAAAACCGAACCCGGAATTAGACCATGGACGCGGTCTGGCTATTATTAATGAATACTGCTCTGAATATAGTTATAATGAAAAAGGGAATAAGCTAAAAATGACCATTCACAAATCTGCAACAAAGTAAAACGCTGCACTTCCCCATCATCTATTTTCCTTTGCAACATATTTTGTCTGCCATCGTTTGATTTTGTCAAACGCATCTTCCGCAGCCCCAAATAAGGTTTTCAAATCAACCGGTTTTGTAAAATAGTCTTCAAACCCGGCCTCACGACAATCTGTCAGTTCAAAGTCAGATGCGAAACCGGTAATCGCATAGGCTATCGCCATTGGATTGGCATCCCGTATCTGGCTGCAAAGCTCCAGACCGTTCATGCCCGGCAGTTTTAAATCAAGAAACATTACAAATATCTTTTGATCATTTAGTATGGCAAGTGCTTCCTCACCGCTTTCAGCGCATACAACCGCATAACCCTCTCTGTTAAGAGCTTTTTCCAGCATGTCGAGAATCATTTTTTCATCGTCTACAACCAGTATTCTTTTTTCCATGACGATTCCTGTGAGGTTCCGGGTCAAAATTATGTATTTGACAACTTGTTGTTTTAGCGGTGAATAAAGTTGTCGGATCAGAATATTATTTTGACTTTTTACGAGATTGTCATTTTTAACACATGAAATTTTTTGGCGCAAGGAAAAGTTTAGCTTTTTCACTGTTAGCTTTTTCACTTGACAATTATCCGCATTACGGTCTATATTTTAACACATCTGCATGCTCAATTTTCATTTTCGTTCGACAGTTCGCCTTCTCATTTCTTTGGTCGCTTATGTGGTAGTTCATCTGGTGACCCATCCGGGCGAAGGGCTGAAATTATCTTATCTTTTGTTGCTCTGCTAAACTTGTGAATAACCTTTTTTGTATTGCATGCAGTCCTTGGAATGCTTCACTTTTTTATTAAACAAGGAGGTGTAACATGGCAGCAAATACAAAACGCTGGTACGCCCGAAGTTATAACGAAGTTCCGATTATGTTCGGATCCAGGGCGTCAAAAAAATATTATTCAGCCAAAATGAATAATAAAAGTATAGCAGGAATGAGCTTTCAGTCAGGTCATTTTATCGAGCCGGGTACAAAAATTCGGATAAAGCTGCTGAATGATGCGCCTGATATGACTTACAGCCCTGAGGCCCACAAGATTTACCATGCTGAAGTCAAATGGTGCAGAAAAGCGAATAATATTGATGAATTCGACTCATACGGAACAGGGGTCAAATTTAATGATCCTTCAACCGGCTTAAATAAATAGGTGTTTGCATGGAACAGTCGGCAAGTGTTGAAACGGATAACGAACTCTTTTCAACAAAACTTGTAGATCGAATTGCGATAATGTCCTTCAAGAAAGACCTTCTGCTATATGTTTCGAACCTCAACCTAAAAGATGTACTGTTTAATTATTTAGATTATATTTCGAACAATGATTCGGTAAGCCTTATCCTGATCAATGGATCACCCGACAAAACCGGACATGAAGAATATATAGAATTTTACAGGAATGTTTTCAAGTCAGGTTATGATCTTAATGAGCTTGAAAGACTGTATAATGCGATTAACCAGTTTATTTTAAATATTGTCAGGCTTGATAAAACAGTAATACATGCTGACAGCGGAAAGGTGATTTCTGTTTTCATGAATATTGCCCTTGCCTGTGATTACAGAATAATCGGAGATAACACGCAGTTTGAAAATCCCTATTTAAAACTCGGCCTGGTTCCAAAAGGTGGTGGGGCATATTTTCTAACAAAAATGTTGGGTCGTGGGAAGGCATTTGAAATTCTTATGTCTGACAGCACAATAGATGCAAAGGAAGCGTTAAAGCTCGGTATTGTCGACAAGGTATTTCCCGCTGAAAGCCTTAACACTGAAGCGCTAAATACAGCCAAAAATTTTCTGGAGCGACCTGCAAGTTCTTTGTCAGGTATAAAAAGGTTGCTAAACTTTCATCTCAAAGATCTTGAACAGCATCTTGAATATGAAAATGAAACACTGAGGCTGACCATAAAAAGCTCTGATTTTCTATTTTCAAAAACAAAAGGCAAATAGCGGCGCCTCAACTCATATTCAGGCAACTGTTTTTTAAGCTCCACCCTACCGACTGGGAACAAAACGCATCAGAATTCTGAAATCCCCATTCCTTATATTGTTAGGAACTTTATAACCATCAGGGATTAAAAGCGTCAGGACACGGCCACCCATAGGATCAAAAATATGGTTTTTCGACCTTCTGTCTTTTTCTCCAATAGGAGGGCTCGGAAAATGCTTTCGCGGTCGCCGAATACCAAGTATTTTAGCTTCAATAAATTCGCTCGGCCGCTCTTTCCGGTTTTTTTTCGCCGTCCCAACAGGCGGCGGCGCGCCAATTACGATCTCCATTTTTTTTAACATCCTTTCTGCTTTATTATATTATCGGCATAACCATCAGATTTCTTTATATTCTGTTCAAATCTCATAAAAAACCGCCGGATAGCAGGTGACTATTTGAACCGGCAATAAAAATAATTTAATTGAGCATTGCTGCTTGACACCTCAGCAAACAGCCGGGTATTATTCTATATGGAAAAAAATATCCTTGCCGAAGAATTGAAAATCATCTCTGAAGTTACTGTTGAAGCCCTTAAGGAGCTTGCATCAAAAGGTATTGCTCTTAATGCCGAAGCTTTATTGACAGAGCTGCGAAAAAGAGAAGAGATACAAAACCTATATGCCGAAAAAGCAAAGAGTGCTGCCGCAAATGAAGAATTAACATCTAAGATAGAAACAGCTCTCGCAAGAAACAACCACCTCCTAAAACAGATTAATGAGCTCGATTCAGAATCTATCGATAAAGAATCATTTTACCGACAGGCGCTCCTTACCCTTATCAGGATGACATCCATAAAACAAAAAAGTCCGGTTTATAAGCCGATAATCAATTTAAAAATATTGCTGCAAAAAGGTGCCACAGGTGACGAGCTGAAGCATGCTTTGCAAAATTTAAAAACCTCTGCCCTGAGCGATGATATTGATGATGCCGAGGTTGCCTCAAAGCCGATATCTCTTCTGGATCGAATTTTTAAAGGCCGCGATCCGGAAATGCCTGGAGAAAAAACGCCCTGGCAAGTTAAATACATTCAGCTGCTTAAAACAGCCTACCAGGAATTTATTGATGAACTGCGGCTGAACCTGCCTGAAAAGAACATTGACGCCTTTTCTGAAATCAACATTCATATCAGGGAAAGCAACACCTTAGAAGAACTGGGAGCTGTAAGGGATGAAATTTTATCTCTGATTAGAGGTTTTACAGATACTGTCAGTTCTGAACGTGAACTAACGGCTGAATTTATTAAAGAAATTACAAAACGTCTTTTTGAAGTCGAAAGACAGATACTTCAATCAGTTGCATATACCGACGGAATTCTAAATGCTGATGGAGAATTCAATACACATTTAAAGGAACATATAGACGCATTGAAAACAAGCGTTGATTTCAGCAAAACGCTTGAAGATCTGAAATCAACGGTACTTTCCAGGCTAAATACTATTAATGAAGCCATAGAAACCAAAACAAAACATGACAAGAAGTTCAAAAAAGAATCAAACAGGCATATGTCAAACATCAAGCAGGATCTTGAAAGGATGAAAAAAAATATCCTTTCAGCAAAAGAACATTCAAAACACCTTGAAGAGGAATTGCTTAAAGACCCTTTGACCGGGGCTTTCAACCGCCGGGCCTATGACCAGTTTATCAGGCAAGAGTTCAACAGATACCTCAGGTATGGCACCGTCTTTTCCGTGATTTTATTTGATGTTGACCATTTCAAACTTATTAACGACACATACGGTCATGCAGTTGGCGATAAATGCCTTTTGGAAATCATCAACAGGGTGAAACCCGTTCTGAGAGAAAGCGATTTTTTGGCCAGATACGGGGGCGAAGAATTTGTCATCCTGTTGCCCGAAACCGACAGCACCAGTGCTGCAAAAGTAGCTGAAAAGCTGAGAAGCGTTGTAGAGAACATCGAATTTATGCACAGAAAAGAAACCGTAAAAATAACCATCAGTCTTGGCGTAGCTGAAGCTGTACCCGGCGACAAAAATCACCAGGAGGTCTTTTCAAGAATGGATCAGGCGATGTATACAGCCAAAAATGCCGGTCGTAATAGAATTGAAATTAAATAGTGCCTGAACGAAATATAATGGTTTCAACATATATTGTGGAGGATGTCATAATGCCGGAGAAGGAGGCAGTCAACATTGAAGAATTTCTTAACCGCTCTGAAGTAAAAAGTGTTACAGGAAATGTCAACCCGGAACTTCTTGAAAGAAGAAACTACATGCCGCCTGTGTGCGATGTTTTCAAAAATCCGTATACAACTCTGAAAAATGCTGCAGAATATAGCTTTGATATTGACAGAGAGGCAAACAGACAGCTTCCGAGCCTCGTAAATAATAAAGTGCAGATTGTTTGCGGTGTAGATTCTCCCGATGAACTCTTTAAAGAAAAATTCAACCACCACCGAAATATTGGCATTGTTTTTTCAGGCGGTCCGGCCCCCGGAGGCCACAACGTGATTGCAGGCCTGTTTGATGCGGCAAAAAAAGCAAATCCAAAAACAAAAATCTATGGTTTTCTTCTCGGTCCTGACGGTATTATTGAAAATACTGCCATCGAACTTACAAAAGAACTTGTTGACCGCTACCGGAACATTGGCGGATTTTCGATGATCAAAACAGGGCGTGCTAAAATTGACACTGAAGATAAAATGAGACTGTCAAGGGAGACATGCAAAAAACTCGCCCTTGATGCACTTGTCATCGTCGGAGGTGACGACTCCAACACAAATGCAGCATTCCTGGCCCAGGAACTTGCTGACGATGGAGTCCAGGTCATCGGAGTCCCAAAAACAATTGATGGCGATATTCAGGTTAGAGACAGGAACGGCAAAGTTTTATGCGCCGTGTCATTTGGTTTCCATACTGCTGCGCGAGCCTTCTCCAAAGAAATCAGCAACTTGTGCACTGACAGCAGTTCGGATGTCAAATACTGGCATATATGCAAAGTAATGGGGCGGGTCGCCAGTCATCTTGCATTTGAAGTTGCTTTGCAGACCCATGCCAACATGACGCTCATAGGTGAAGACCTTGCTGATTATATAGATAAAGAAAGAATTAAAAAGGCAGAGCAAAAAAACATAGTAGATTATACAGCCTATGGAATGACACTGCGTCATCTTTCAAGAGTAATCTGCAATGGAATTATCAAAAGAGCGGCGGTGGGGAAAAATTACGGTGTCCTTGTAATCCCTGAAGGAGTTCTCGAATTTATCAATGAAATACAGATATTTATAACAAAATTGAATGTTATTATCGCAGAGTATAATCAGACGCATGATAAAAGTTTTCATGCGGAATTTCTTCTGCTCGAAGACAAACTTGATTATCTCAGAAGACTGGCAAGGCAGTCGAGGGAGGAAGGCGGCATCTCAGTATGGAATACAAGGGATGAGGATCTGTTCAACGATATCCCTGAATTTTTCCAGGAAGGGCTCCTTACTGAAAGAGACAGTCACGGGAATTTTCAGTTCTCTCTTGTTGAAACAGATAAAATAATCATGGGGCTCGTTAAAGACTACCTTAATTTTTTAGAAGAAAAAGGTACATACAAAATAGGCATCCAAAATTCCTATTACATACAGACGCTTAAGGCGGAAAGTCTTGATCCTGATTTTTTCGGGCCGATACTTTTTAAGAACTATGGGCAAGCAGAATATCTTCTTGTTAAAGAATCTATTATTTCGATAAAAACACTAAGACAGGCCCTGTCTAATGCCCGTGCATTAAAGAAAAACGAAGAGATACCTGGCGCTATACATAAAATCTTTAAAAAATCAGTTCCAAATTTAAAAACACAAACCCATTTTTATGGCTATGACGGCCGCGGAAGCGACCCTAGCCGCTTTGACTGCAACTACACATATAATTTAGGTCTGACCGTATTCTCCCTGATTGCAAATGGTGCCACCGGCCAAATGGCGGCGATTAAAAGCCTGGAGCTGGATTTTTCGAAATGGGAGCCGATCGGCATTCCGATTGCGCCTCTCATGCACCTTGAAGAAAGAAAAGGAAAGCTCGCCCTTGTAATTAAAAAAAGTCTAGTGGACATTAATTCCACCTCCTTTAAAGCACTTAAAGCGTTAAGAAAGAAATGGCTGGCAGCCACGCCGGGAGATGACCATTATAGAAGCCCCGGACCTATCCGGTTCACAGGAAAAAGCGAAGAAGACAGACCGATAACACTTCTTTTAAATGCCCTGGCCAATGGAAGGATTGAGGCTTGACCCGGCAACTTGAACTTTGTAGCAGCAATTAAATAATATTCGTGTATTCAAGTGACCAAGGGCCTTGGACCTTGACACTGTTAAGGAGAATACCATAAAAAAAACAGAAAAAACCAGACCATTTTTGAATTAAAATAATTTGGAGAAGGATAAATGAGAAACCATAACGGAACTCAACTTTATGGAATTAAAAAACTTGTCGCCACGCTTAAAATGGGTATGAACAAAGAACTCTCATCCCTTACGATAAAGCAAAAGCTTGCCATGAATTATGTTTCAAAGGAAGGTAAGCTTACAAAAATAGGCAATAAAATTTTCTCGAATACATTTACTCCATTCTTTCCATCCCTTGCATATGACCGTTTTCTTAAAGGT
>CAZTYY010000005.1:0-42860 GCA_964617785.1 uncultured Desulfobacterales bacterium
GCCGAGAATTACAACCAATATTTCACTGCCCGGGCGGTTTCTGGTTCTCATGCCGACAGTTAACCATATCGGAATATCGAGACGGATTGAAAATGAAAATGAACGAACGCGGCTGAAGGATATCGTTAACGAAATCAGGGTTGACCAGAGCGGTTATATTGTCAGGACAGCTTCTGAAGGGATCACCAATGACAAGCTGGCGAAAGAGATGATGTTTCTGGATAATATGTGGAAAAAACTACAAAAAAAGCACAACACCGCTTCCGCTCCCCACCTTCTGCACAAGGAACTCAACATTACCCTGAGGGCGGTCCGGGACCTGTTAACAGACGAGGCAAATAAGCTGATAGTCGATTCTTATGATGCATATAACTCCATTCTTGTTTTTCTTGATGAATTTATGCCTGGCCTGAAAGACTCTGTTGAGTTGTATGAAGGTCAGGAGCCGATTTTTGATGCCTACAATATAGACATGGACATATCAAGGGCTTTAAAAAGGAAGGTATGGCTTAAATCCGGAGGCTATATTGTGATCGACCACACCGAAGCTCTTGTTGCAATAGATGTTAACACTGGAAGATATGTCGGGAAACATAACTTTGAGGAGACAATACTAAAAACCAACCTTGAGGCTGTAAAGGAGATCGCCTATCAAATCCGGCTTCGCAACCTTGGCGGAATTATCATAATAGACTTTATCGATATGGAGAAGATTTCTGATCGAGAGAAAGTATACGGTGCACTAAAGGAGGCATTTAAAAAGGATAAAAGCAAGACCAATGTGCTTCCCCTTTCTGATATGGGGTTGGTTCAGATGACCCGAAAAAGGATAAGGAAGCCCTTAAAAACAATGATGTGTGAGCCATGTTTTTATTGTGATGGGGATGGACACCTTTTGTCAAAACAATCTATTTGCTACAATATTTATAGAGAAATCCTCAGAGAGGCTAGAGATATGATTGGCGAGCGGTTCACCTTAAGGGTTAATCCCGAAATTGCTGAGCTTTTGCATGGAGAAGAGAGCAATATTATTCTGTCTCTTGAAAAAAAATTAAAAAAACAAATAGTTATATATCCTAACCATCGGTTTCATATAGAGGAATTCGATATTTTTGAGATTTTAAAATCTAAACATAAACTTGAGCCTTAGTATTGTTGACAGAAAACATATTATGTGTTTATATTGAAAGATTGAGCGAAAAATGCGTATAATAAGTCGCTCGTTACTAATCATCTGCCGATATTCGGTGAAAGCGCTCAAAAAGGAGGCGTAAGGGGATTTAATTATGAAAAGAACGTATCAGCCCAGTAGACTTAAACGCGCCAGAACTCATGGTTTCAGAAAAAGAATGTCTACAAAACAGGGGCAGAGAGTTATCAACAGGCGCAGGGCAAAGGGAAGAAAAAGGCTGGCATGTTAAGCCGGCTTAACAAAAAAGGAGACGTTGGTTTTTACTAAAGTTGAATAGCCGGGAATTCCAGAAAGGAATCATTCAAAGAGAGTTGATGTTGCAGGGATTTTTTAAATAATGTGAAAAACTTTAAATTTAAAAAATCGGAAAGGCTGCTTAAGCGCTCAGAATTCATCAGACTAAAAAAAACCGGAAAAAGATTTCACAACAAATATTTTATTGCAGAGCTTACGGCAGGAAAATTTGAAAGAACACGACTCGGTATTACAGTTACTAAAAAAACAGGGTCTGCCGTTGAGAGGAACAGGCTAAAAAGAATCATCCGAGAAAGCTTTCGACATAACAGGCAGTATATTTCGGGTAACTTGGATATTAATGTAATAGTCAAAAAAGAGGCTGCCGCCATATCTTTTAATAACGCCTTTTCCTCCTTGCGAAAAATATTTAAAAGTCTTGAGAAAAGTTTTGATAATTAGAAGAATTATACTGATTATTATAAAAGTATACCAGTTAGCTGTATCACCCGTTTTGGGACAATCGTGTCGGTTTTATCCATCATGTTCTGAATATGCCAGGCAAGCTGTTTCACAACACGGTTCAGTATTCGGTATATATCTGTCTGTAAAAAGAATTCTGAAATGCCACCCTTTCCATCCTGGAGGGTTTGACCCTGTGCCCTAAAGGGCAATTTAGCACAAAGGGTTTAATAGCATGTCTCCAGACAATCCTGATATAGACCCATCAAACTCTCATCAAGCGATGTATAAAAGCTGAAACTTTTATAACGGCACCAATTTTTCGGCAACACGGTTTATTTCTACCAGGAGATGATAATGGAACAAGCTAGAATGTTTCTTGCAATAGCGCTTTCTTTTCTTGTGTTTTTTTTATGGAATACTTTTTTTATGGAAAAAGAGACGCCTGAAAAAACAGACCAGCGCGTTGGCCAGAAACTTGACCAGAAAAGAGATGTGACACAAAATGCAAATATTGAAACAACGGTCCGTGAAACCAGGGCCGTGGACAAAAAAACAGACAGGGTTGTTTCAGAACAGGCCGAAAAGGCGACCACGCTTAAAAGCACAATACCAAAGCGAAAGGCAAGAACATTCAGTGTAGACACATCCCTGTATGCCGTTAAAATTTCGGAAGAAAGAGCGGCTTTTAAAAGCTTTGTTTTAAAAAATTATCGCGAACACAACAATCCTGACTCTCCATTAAAAGAGATGATATCGGAAGAGAATGAGATTGGAACGTATATCGTTGACTTTGAAGGAAATGAAATACCCGGTCTTTCCAGTGCGCTTTTTAAGTGTGAAGGTGCTTGGGAGAGAACAGATGTAACAAACAAGCCCGAAGAACTGGTTTTCAGTTGGCGCTCAAAAGAAGGAATAGAAGTTGAAAAAACATATAAATTTTATCCCGATTCTTACATTATTGATTTTGAGGTGAGCGTTAAAAACAGGGCGGAATACCCCTTGCAAAACAACATTACAGTCTCCCTTTTTAAAAATATGGAAAACAGCAAAAGTGGTCAGTACGGTTTTACTGGTCCGTCCGGACTGATAGATGGTCAGCTTCAAGAAATTGAGAAAGATGACATAGACGAGACAAGCAAATTTAAAGGAACCGTGAAATGGGTAGCTGTTCAGGACAGATATTTTATTTCCAGCCTTATACCCAAAGCTGATGACGAGGCTGCGATGAATATCTTCATGGATGAAAACAGTCTCGTAGAAGCTCAATACAGTGCTAAGATAAAGCCAATTCATCCTGGAACTGAAAAGCAGTTTGGTTATGAAATTTTTATGGGGCCCAAGAGCATAGAAATTTTGCAGGAAGCGAATTCCGATCTGGAAAAAGCGCTAAGCTTTGGATGGCTCGATTTTATTTCAAAACCGTGCTTAAAGCTCATGAACTTTTTATATGACCTGATACCGAACTATGGAATCGTTATTATCATCCTGACAATACTGATAAAAATTCTCTTCTGGCCACTGGGCAATAAAAGCTACAAGTCGATGAATGAAATGAAGCGGCTTCAGCCCCTTATGGCCGATATCAGAGAAAAATACAAGGATGATAAAAAGCGGATGAATGAAGAAGTCATGAAGCTATATAAAACATACAAAATAAATCCGCTTGGCGGCTGCCTGCCGATGGTTGCTCAGATTCCAGTGTTTATCGCTTTTTACCAGATGCTTTATGGCGCAATAGAACTTCGTCACGCGCCTTTTTTCGGCTGGATTAATGATCTTTCTGCACCGGACAGGCTTTTTGATTTTGGGTCTTTAGGGATTTCAATACCATTAATGGAGCCCCCTTTCGGTATTCCTGTTCTTACCATTATTATGGGCGGGACCATGTTTATTCAGCAGAAGTTGCAGCCGCCGGCCGGAGACCCCACCCAGGCAAAAATGATGATGATGATGCCCATCGTTTTTACTTTTATTTTTATTAATTTTTCTTCCGGCCTGGTGTTGTATTGGCTTGTAAACAACATTTTGTCTATTGCTCAACAGTACTATGTTTACAGGAAAAATTAAATCCTAGTATGGAGGCTTGTGAATGAAGACCAGTATAGAGTTTGAGGGTAAAAATGTAGAAAAAGCAGTCGAAAAAGCATGCGAAAAACTGAACATTGAAAAGAACGAACTGAAATATGACGTTATTTCAACCGGCTCGTTTGGAATATTTGGACTGGTAAGGTTCAAAAAAGCCAAAATCAAGGTGCTCTCAATTGATGGTTTTAAGAACGACCCGGCTGCCGAAGACTGGAAAAAGACGGAAAATGACTATGAAAGTCGAAGCGGAATTGTATCACTGGTGGACGAGGCGTTTAATGTTAAAGGTTCCGGCAACAATAGTAATAAACATACTGCCGAAAAGCCAAGTGAAAACAAGAAGTTGTCGAAAGAATCCGTCGACATCGGCCTGGAGATTCTTAGAAGAATGGTGAATTTAATTACGGATGATACGGATATTATAGTTGAGCAGGACAATGAGAAGGTGAGATTTCAGATAAACGGCGGTAACTCAAGCGTGCTTATAGGAAAAAAAGGACAAAACCTCGAAGCGATTCAGTATATTATCGACAAGGTTATCAACAGACACAGTGAAAAAAGGGTTATCGTTGAAGTCGATGTAGAGGATTATTTTCAAAAGCGAAATGAAAAACTTGTGAAACTGGCTGAAAGGCTCGCGGAAAAGGTCAAAGAAACCAAGAAGCCTTCAACGTTAAAACAGATGAATGTTCAGGAAAGAAGAATTATACACCTTGCCTTAAAAAAAGACCGTAGCGTTCGAACTCAGAGTATTGGCGATGGTTACTACAGAAAACTTGTTATTATACCCAAAAAAGGCAATTTTCAAAAAAACAGGCCTGTGAATAAAAACAGGCCAAAAGTAAATGCCGAAAGCTGATGTCTAACACAACTATTGCCGCGATTGCAACACCGTTTGGAAACGGCGGAATAGGGATAGTCAGAATTTCCGGTCCGGATGCATTCAGAATTGGAAAGACTGTTTTCCGGAAGGGAAAAAGAAAAGCAGGCGGCACGCCTGAAAAGAAGACCCGCGCTCTTCAATACGGATACATCATTGACAAGGACACAGAAGAGACGCTTGATGAAGTTCTTGTTGTTTTCATGAAGGCGCCTCACACTTACACAAAAGAAGACATTGTTGAAATACATGCGCATTCGGGACAGTTTGTGCTTAGATCAATTCTTGCGCTTGTTCTAAAAAGCGGGGCAAAGATAGCTCAACCCGGTGAGTTTACAAAAAGAGCCTTTTTAAACGGAAGGATAGACTTAACCCAGGCTGAAGCAGTGGCTGATATCATCAATGCCGGTTCAAAAGCATCTCTGAAAATTGCCGCTTCAAAAATACGGGGCCTTTTAAAAGAAAAAATCGAAGAAGCCAGGGAGAGCCTCCTTGATCTTAGGGCAAGACTTGAGGCAAGCATAGACTTTCCAGAAGAGAGCGGCGACACGATTAATAAGCAGCAGGGTATCAACAGCATCGAAACAAGGGTAATCAAACCGCTGAAAAGAATTATCGAGAGTTTTGACAGAGCTTCATATCTTGTTGAAGGTCTTAAAATTGTTATAGTGGGAGAACCGAACGTCGGAAAATCAAGCCTGTTGAACCAGATACTGCAGAAAGACAAAGCGATCGTTACGCCGGTTCCCGGAACCACAAGGGACCTTGTCGAGGAGCACATCAGCATTAAAGGGTTGCCTGTTCTCGTTTCAGACACCGCCGGCATACACACCACCAAGGACCCTGTAGAAATAGTCGGCATTCAAAAAGCCAAACAGCGTATTGAAACAGCTGATATCATTCTTCTGGTCGTGGAAGCTTGCAGAGAGGTTACGGAAAACGAAAAAAATGTGTATAACAAAATAAGAGAAAAAGAAGTTGTTATCGCGATAAACAAACAAGACCTGGTATGCGATGACAGCAAATTTACACTGCCAAAAGACTGGCAACAAAGGGAAAGCGTTTATATCTCTGCGCTGAATGGAACCGGAATCGACCTTCTTATTAAAACAATAGAAAATATTTGTCTGGCCAATTCAGACAAAGCCAATGATGAAATTGTACCCAACCTTCGTCAAAAAAGATTGCTTGAAAGCAGCGTTGAAAGCGCTGAGAGGGCGGCAACGGGTATAGGAAAAAACGCTTTGTCGGAAATTACTGTTATTGATGTAGCGGAGTCAATTCGCGCCCTGGACGAAATTCTTGGCGAGAAATCAAAAACCGATTATTTAGACAGAATATTTGAAAATTTTTGTATAGGGAAATAGTGTTTCACGTGAAACAGTCTGAGGGTTCTATGTCACCATGATGCACATCGTCCCTTTTATTAAACCGTTTTAAAATACCACCATAGTGTTTTTAGAAACAGGAGGAACAATGACAGACTTTGATTTTACACGATTTTTTGTCAAATATGAAGCTCTTGCTGGAATGGCAGATGCAGTATTTAACAAGGTGTGCAAGGAGTATGAACACCTTGTTAAATGCAAAAGCGGGTGCTCAGACTGCTGTCATGCATTGTTCGACCTAACCCTTGTGGAAGCGATATACATCAATACCCGCTTTAACCAAACATTTTCAGGAAAAGAAAAAGAAGCGCTTATAGAAAAAACCAGCAGGGCGGACAGAAAGACGTATCGAATAAAAAAAGAGGCCCATAAAGAGATGCAACAAGGAAAAAATGAGGTGGACATTTTGGGTATGATGGCCCTTGAAAAAGTGAGATGTCCCCTGTTAAACGATAAAGAAGAATGCGACCTGTATCAATATCGGCCCATTACATGCAGGTTTTACGGTATACCGACCGAGATAAACGGAATGAGCCACACCTGCGGAAAGTCGAATTTCAAAGAAGGTGAAAAATATCCGACCGTTAAGCTGGGAGTCATTCAAAAGCAGCTTTATGACATTTCAGAAGAAATTGTCAGGGCGTTGAATACAAAGTACGTAAAAATGGCTGATATGCTTGTTCCCCTGTCCATGGCAATTCTTACAGAATATAATGAAGAATACCTGGGCCTTGCCGGGCTGAAAGACAATTCAGGAAAGGGAGATGTTGAAGGCAATGGAAAATGATGAAAAAGAAAAAAGAAAAAAGGCTGTTTTTGAAAGCATGTCAAGCCGGCGCCAGAAACATATTCTTAAAATAGGATATGAAAAATGGGATCCGTTTCAGGAGCCCAAAGACCCGATTGATATGCGAAAAGATAAAACCAGGCGTACAAGCCAGATGCTGATCAGGGAATTTCTTCAGGGTACAGATATTGAGGAATACAGCAATGAATACGGAAAGGGGGCTTTTGATTTATGCCTTGGCATTATAAACGAAGACGAGCGTTATAAAGGAATGTTTGATTTCGCTTGCTGGTACCTTGAGCTTTTGAAAAAAGAAGAGCAGAAATAGGAAAAATTAAAATGGACGGGAAAACGAATAACACGTGTTTAAGAAACATCGCCATTATCGCTCATGTCGATCATGGAAAAACCACCCTGGTCGATGCCATGTTCAGGCAGAGCGGTCTTTTCAGGGCCAACCAGAAAGTCGATGAAAGAATAATGGACAGTCTGGACCTTGAAAGGGAAAGAGGAATAACGATTTCAGCCAAGAATTGTTCGGTTACCTGGAATGATGTCAGAATCAATATTATAGACACACCAGGACATGCGGATTTCGGGGGAGAGGTTGAACGAGCCCTTTCAATGGTCGATGGCGCTATTTTGCTTGTGGACGCATCAGAAGGCCCTCTGCCGCAGACAAGATTCGTGCTGAAAAAAACGCTGGAGGCAAACCTTAAGGTAATTGTAGTTATAAATAAAATTGACAGAAGTGATGCGAGGCCGGAAGAAGTACTCGATGAAATATATGACTTGTTCATCGATTTGGAGGCCTCGGACGAGCAGCTTGATTTTAAATATCTTTATGCTGTCGGTCGAGAGGGTGTTGCAAAAAAAGATTTAACCGGAACCGCTTCTGATCTTCATTCGCTTTTTGATATGATTCTTCAGGAAATTCCGCCGCCTACCTATAACTTAAGGGAACCGTTCCAGATGCTTGTGGCAGACCTTGGTTATTCAGACTACCTTGGCAGGCTTGCTGTGGGCAAGATAATGAACGGCAGTGTTAAAGCCAGAGACAATCTTATCTGTATTAACTATCGAAACGATAATATTCCCCTTAAAGTAACAAAACTGCAGACATATCAGGGGTTGGCTCTTCAGTCGGTTGAACGTGCCGAACCAGGAGATATCATAGTCCTTTCAGGAATTGAAGATGTAAAAATAGGGGACACGATATGCACAAGAGATTTTCCCAAAGCGTTGAAGCGGATAAATATTGATGAGCCGACCATATCGATGAAGTTTACAATCAATAACTCTCCTTGCTGCGGCCTGGAAGGTAAATATGTTCAGTCTGCAAAAATTAAGGAGCGGCTTATTAAAGAAACCCTGATGAACGTAGCCATTCGCATGGAAAAAGCTGAAAGCAGGGATCAATTTATCGTAAAGGGCAGGGGTGAATTTCAGTTTGCGATTCTAATTGAAACCATGCGCCGTGAAGGCTTTGAATTTTGTGTCGGACGTCCGGAGGTTATCTACAAGAATGAGAATGGGAACAAACTGGAGCCTGTTGAACACTTATTTATAGACTGCGAAGAAAACTATCTGGGAATTGTGACTGAAAAACTGTCCATGCGAAAAGGCAAGATGGTCAACCTTGTTAATAATGGCAGCGGCAGGGTCAGGATTGAGTTTTCCGTTCCGTCACGTGCTCTCATTGGCTATCGGGACGAATTCCTTACAGATACCAAGGGTACAGGGATCATGAACTCCAACTTTGCAGGATATGATGAGTACAGGGGTGATTTTCCGACTCGGTTTTCCGGATCGATTGTTGCCGACAGGCATGGAAATTCAGTGGCTTACGCTTTATTCAATCTTGAACCCAGGGGACAGCTTTTTATAACTTCGGGTGAACTGTGCTATGAAGGAATGGTGATTGGTGAGCACAACCGGGAGGTGGATATTAACGTTAACCAATGCAAGGAAAAAAAACTGACGAACATGCGTGCCTCCGGAAAGGATGAAGCGGTTATTCTTTCATCTGTAAAACCAATGACCGTTGAACGAGCTCTGGCCTTTATTCAGGAAGATGAACAGGTTGAATTTACACCAAAATCAATTCGTCTTAGAAAAACGGTTCTTCCAGCGCAAAAGAGGCGCCAGAGTATAGGTAAGAAGTAGGGCGGATCTTTGTGTCTGCCCACCGACACTATAATATTTTTTTTCTATATTCCCTTGGAGAAATTCCGAACCAGCGTTTAAAAGTCCGTGTGAAATTACTTGAGTCGGAATACCCCAGCTGAAAGGCCACTTTAATAATTGAAAGGGTCGGCTGTTTTAAGTACTTGGCGGCAAGTTTGACTTTGTTGAGTTTTTAAGCTACTTTAAGTCAGCATCCAGTTAATCCTTAAAATGGATTCATAACCAGTGTACAGATAGAAAAAGGAGCAACGCATGACGGAATTACTCGGAAAAAAAGCAATTGTTACCGGCGGTGCCATGGGAATAGGGCTGGCCACATGCAGGCGTCTGGTTCGTGAAGGATGTGACGTCACAATTTGGGATCTCAACCAAAAGGAGCTGGATAAGGCTGAAAAAGAACTGAAAGGGAAGGGTGGAAATGTCTTTCCCTACCTTTGCGATGTTTCCGATAAAGATCGAGTCCATGAACTGGCAGACCAGGCAAAAAAAGATATGGGGCAGGTCGATATCCTGATCAATAATGCCGGTTTTGTGCGGCATGGCATGTTTTGGGAGCGGCCAGTCGATGATGCTGTAAAACAGATCGACGTAAACGTGAAAGCACTGTTTTATGCAATTCATGAATTTTTGCCGGAAATGTTGGAGCGAAATTCGGGTCATATTGTAAATTTGTCTTCCGGTGTGGCCATATCGAGTGCGCCTGGCCTGGCCGCATACACCACATCAAAATGGGCAGTCTGGGGGATGACCGATGTGATGCGGCTGGAAGTCATGGCTGCCGGTAAAGATGGTGTGAAATTCACTTCAGTCCATCCGGGAAACATTGTCACCGGTATGTTTGAAGGGTTTAAGGTGAATGCAGTGGGTCGGCTTATTGCGCCACCTGTCAAAAATCACGATGTGATAGCCAAAGGTCTGGTTGAGAAAGGGTTAAAGAAAAACCACCACCTGGTGGTTCGCCCCAGGTCGCTCTATTTAGGGATGATCTTAAGAGGATTGTTGCCGGACGCCGTAATCGGCAGGATAGCCCTCATGCTAGGTATCGGCACTTCTATCAAAGAATTCAAGGGCAGAAAAGGTTATATCCATAGTAATCCGGAAAACTGATCAAGTCAAAAATGCTTTGGAACCTTCATCACCATAGAAAACAGCTATATCTGTTTTGTTGGGATATTTAATTCTAAACCTAAGAGCAATTTAAATAAAATCATATTTTAAAAACAATCTTTCCGCCCCCCACCTCTGCCGTGACGGTCTGATTCAGAGGTATATGCCCCTTCATTATTTCAAGAGACAAGGGGTTTTCGATATACTGCTGGATCGCACGCTTAAGCGGTCTGGCCCCGTATACCGGGTCATATCCCTTTTCAGACAGCAGTTTGCCGGCATTGTTGGACAGCACCAGGTTAATATCGTTTGCTTTAAGTCTTTTGGCAAGGCGGGCAAACTGAATATCGACAATGTTTATAATCTGCTCTTGCGAGAGGTTGTGAAAAATGATGGTTTCATCAATCCGGTTGAGAAATTCCGGCTTAAACGCTGCTCTCAGGGCATCAAACACAGCCCGTTCCATTTCAGGGCGTCTGGATTCATCAAACTCAAGAATAAAACGGCTTCCTACATTTGACGTCATAATAATGAGTGTGTTCTTAAAGTCCACGGTTCGTCCCTGGCCATCGGTCATTCGGCCGTCATCCAGTATTTGTAAAAGCACATTAAAAATATCGGGATGTGCTTTTTCGATTTCATCAAAAAGTACAATAGAGTATGGTTTTCGTCGAACGCTTTCTGTAAGATATCCTCCTTCTTCATAACCGACATAACCTGGAGGAGCGCCTATGAGCCTTGCCACAGAATGCTTTTCCATATATTCAGACATATCGATTCTGATGATGGCCTGTTCGCTATCGAAAATGAAGTCGGCCAGAGCTTTTGCGAGTTCTGTTTTTCCGACCCCCGTCGGACCCATGAAAATAAACGAACCGATGGGACGGTTCGGATCCTGAAGGCCGGAGCGGGCACGTCTTACCGCATTTGAAACAGCGGTAACAGCTTCATTCTGACCGATCACACGCTGTTGGAGACGGTTTTCCATGTAAATCAGTTTTTCCCTTTCACCTTCGAGCATTTTGGTAACCGGTATACCCGTCCACTGGGAGACGATATTGGCGATGTCGTCGGAATCAACATCTTCTTTAAGCATACGCCGGTCAGACTGCAGCTCGGTGAGTTTGTCGTTGGCTTCTTCAAGGCGCTTGTTAAGTTCAACAGCTTTTCCATATCTGATTTCCGCAACCCTTGCCAGGTCTCCATCTCTTTCAGCCTGCTGTTCTTCGATACCAAGCTTTTCAATAGCTTCTTTTGTTTTACGAATTTCACCAATCATATCCTTTTCATTGTTCCAGTGGGCTTTCATTTCATTGATTTTTTCCACCAGGTCAGAAAGCTCTTTTTCGAGATTATGAAGCCTTTCTTTTGATGATGTGTCTCGTTCTTTTTTCAAAGCTTCTCGTTCAATTTCAGCCTGTACTATTTTTCGCTGAATTTCATCGATTTCAGTGGGCACGCTGTCTATTTCTATTCTCAGCTTTGAAGCACATTCGTCGATAAGGTCGATGGCCTTATCAGGCAAAAAACGGTCCGTTATATAGCGATCGGAAAGGGTTGCAGCCGCGACTATTGCCGAATCTTTTATTCTGACGCCATGATGAACCTCGTACTTTTCTTTTAGTCCCCTTAGGATTGATATTGTGTCTTCCACGGTCGGTTCCCTGGTTAAAACCGGCTGAAAACGCCTTTCAAGCGCAGCATCTTTTTCTATGTATTTTTTATATTCTTTTAAAGTTGTGGCGCCGATGCACCTTAACGTGCCGCGTGCAAGCGCCGGTTTCAGCATATTGGAAGCATCCATTGCCCCTTCTGCAGCACCTGCCCCGACAAGTGTGTGTAATTCATCTATAAATAAGATGACATCTCCATCCGCATTTTCAACCTCTTTAATAAGCGCCTTAAGCCTATCTTCAAATTCGCCCCTGTATTTGGCCCCGGCTATTAACGACCCCATGTCGAGCGACACCAGTTTTTTGTTTTTAAGGGTTTCCGTTACATCCCCGGCCACAATCCGCTGTGCCAGACCTTCTATAATGGCGGTTTTTCCGACGCCTGGTTCTCCTATAAGCACTGGGTTATTCTTGGTTCTTCGGGATAGGACCTGGACAACCCGACGAATTTCATCGTCGCGTCCGATAACCGGGTCGAGTTTCCCGAGACGGGAAAGCTCAGTCAGATCCCGGCAGAACCTGTTTAAGGCCTCATATTTTTCTTCAGGGTTTTGGTCGGTAATCGTTTGTGAGCCTCGCAGATCCATCAAGGCTTTTAGGATAGACTCTCTTGAAACCCCGTGCGTTGCCAATATATTTGACGCATCGCTTTTTTTTTCATCAATAAGGGAAAGAAAGAGGTGTTCCGTACTAATATACTGATCTTTCATGCCCGAAGCTTCTTTCAGGGCATCGTCAAGAATCGCCTTAGTTCTTTGGGAAATATATACCTCCCCGACATTGGAGCCTGTGATTTTTGACAGCGTTGCTATTTTTTGGTCAATTTCCTGACCAATGACGCCCGGAGAAACACCTAGTTTTCTAAGCAACGATATAACCAGGCTTTGTTTTTCCTTTAACATGACTGACAGCAAGTGTTCCGGCTCAAGCTGCTGATTATTAAGATCAGATGCAAGGGCTTGAGCACTTGCTAAAAGTTCCTGTGACTTTATTGTGAATTTATCTAAACGCATATGTCACCTGATGTTCTTATGTAAATTTCTGGGCAGTTAAACAGACCTTATGCGTAAAATAAACATAAAGAATTGAATGTCAAATGAGTTGTTTTTAAAAAAAAGGATGCTGATTACGAAGTTCAGGCCTCATTATCAGCTTCGACAGGATCCTCAGCCGCCGGATTTTTTTTTCCGAAGATGCGGGCACCGACAATACTGATTTCATAAAGCAGCATGAGCGGTACGGCCATCATGGTCTGGGTTACAACATCCGGAGGGGTCAAAATTGCAGCTCCTACAAAAAATATAAGGACTGCGTATTTTCGATTTGTTTTTAAAAACTCAACGGTTACAATGCCGAGCCTTGCAAGAAATGTTATTACAAGCGGCAGTTCAAATACAAGGCCGAAGGCCAGAAGAAGCTTTGAGGAAAATCCTAAATATTCTTTCATGGATGGGAGGGCCTGGATTGTATCTGTTGTAAAACCGAGAAAAAAACGGAATCCAAAGGGAAAGACAATAAAATACCCGAAAAGAGATCCTCCCAAAAAGAAAATTGATGAAAGAATAATGATGGGAATCATCATCTTTCGTTCTTTTTTATAAAGACCCGGAGCTACAAACATCCAGAACTCATAGAGAATAACCGGAATAGACAGCATTAAACCTGAAAGAAAAGCAACCTTGAGGTATGTAAAAAAAGCTTCCGGAAGACCCGTAAAAATAATTTTATCTCCTGGATTCATAACAGAAGTTAAGGGTTTTATAAGAATTTCAAACAGTTTTTCTTTAAAGGCATAGGAGGCGACAAACCCGACTCCAACAGCGATAAAACAGCGTATTAATCGTGTTCTAAGTTCATCCAGGTGTGCGGTAAAAGGGATCTTTTCTTCATTATCCATTTTTAAATCCCTTATGTTTCAACATCATCTTTTGAGTTTGAATTTCTTTGTTTTGGAGTTGTGTTGTCAGCAGAATTGTCGTCTTTATTCTCCAGGACCTCTGTTTTTAAATTTGGTTTTAAATTTGGTTTTAAATCTAATTTTAGATTTGATTTTAGATCAGAGGCGCTTTGGATACTGTCATTAACCTCTTCAAATTGCTTTTTTACATCGCTGATATTGTTATCAATATCAATCGACTCCTTAAAATCACTGGCGGCTTTTTTAAACTCACCAATGGCACGGCCAAGGTATTTGGCAAGATCCGGGAGCTTTTTAGGTCCGATAACAATAAGTGCTATCGCCAGAATTAATAGCATTTCCGGCATTCCGATGCCGAACATAGGTTTCTCCTTGTAAGAATTTAACAACTTGTTAAGTCAGAGACGACACTAGTACGTATTTTGCCGGGAACTGTCAAGCAATTCGTTTTTGGAAAGACTTTCTTTTAAAACAAGGAAATAGAGACGTCCATAGTGCTGCATATGTCCTGCTGCGATTTCAGCATAAGGCCCGTTTCCCCAGAAGATATCGGCGCGCCCCGGTCCTTGGATGGCACCTCCTGTGTCCTGGTTCAACACGAACCTGCTGAAATTTTTCCACTCTATGATATTGCCTTCGCCATCAACAAGCGGCTTTGAAGCCTCAATAAAAGCGAGGCTCGCCGCTGGAAAAATTCTTCTCTGAAGAGCGATGGATCTCCCAGGCGTCAGCTTAACACTAAGACAGCCATAGGGTCCATCTTCTTCGGTCTTGAAAAAAATGACGCTTTTATTGTGGTTCAGTATCTCATCTGTTTCCAGGGGGTGGTTTTTAAGGTGCTCACGGATTCTTTGCATGGACATCTCTTCCCGGGGGATTTTCTGCTGGTCTATTAAAAGGGCGCCGATGCTGCTGTAAGGCTGTCCATTTGAGGCATGATAATGAACATTGAGACACCCGCCGCTGTTAAGACAGATTTTTCCTGACCCCTGAATTTCGAGAAAAAAGAGGTCGACCCTGTCCTTTACCCATGCAATAGGGACAGAGTGCCCGTCAAGGCGGTTCTTTGAGATTTCACCCCTTTCATAATACGGAACAACTCTTTGGTTGTCCGTATACCTGCCGACTATCCTTTGCCGTTCCTTAAATTCCGAGCCAAAAAGGGACAGCTCCACAAAGGCAATATCATCAGGTAAAGAATAGACCGGGTATCTGTATTCCTCGGTTTTTTGAAGGCTCCCTTGCAGTTCGGGTTCATAGTATCCTGTAAACAGGACATCTCCGGAAGCTTCGCCTCCTTTTGAAACATAGGCAATATAGTCTGTTTTAATAAAATTGTTTAAATCAGAAACAGTTGGATTTTTTTCTATGAATGCCAGGAAATGTTCAAGCGATTTTTTCATGTGATACGCGGTAACAGCGTCGGAACCGAACCAGAAAATAGTGTCATGTGGAACCCTGTTAAGATACACAATACTTTGCAAGGCAGAGTTTCGCAACCCGTCAAAACCCATATCGTCTGAAAATTCAGGGCATTGAGAAGGTGAGATTTTGGTGAGAGCGGAGCCATCTATCTTAGGTGGTTTAAATTCAAACAGGGTGCATGCGGAGACAAACAAGAAAAAACAAGCTGTAAAATAAACCTTTACACTTTCTTTGGTAACCGTATTATACTTCAAAAACATTTCTCCATTAAAGCTTCGGCAAGGAACCGAAAAAGTAAACAGCGCTATTCATTGACAATCAGCACTTCAATACGCCTGTTTAGCGTTCTGCCCTCTTTGGTTTCATTGTTGGCAACCGGTTTTGATTCACCATTGGCAAAAATAACTGCCAAAACAACCCATAAAGTTTTTTTCTGCATCATATCATTCCTTAAGCTATGAAAAACAATGTTCCTCTTTATCCGACAAACGGTCTCCTGATAACCGTATCTTTTTTCCACCTGCCATCGTTTTTTTCCGGATACTCAATATTGTAATGGAGTCCCCGGCTCTCCTTCCTGTGCAGGGCACATTCGATTATGAGTTCAGCGACGGTCGCCAGGTTGCGGAGCTCAATAAGGTCTGCAGTAACCTTGAAGTTCCAGTAATACTCCTTGATTTCACCGGCAATGAGTTCAATTCTGCTTTTTGCCCTGGCAAGTCTTTTGTCGGATCTGACGATGCCGACGTAGTTCCACATAAACCGTCTGATTTCATCCCAGTTTTGTGTGACAATAATCTGTTCGTCGCTATCGGTTGTGTCGATTTCATCCCATGCCGGAAGCGCCGGCTTGGGAAAATCTGATTCCTGGAGATCTTTGATTGCCTGTTGAGCAGCTTTATGGGCGAAAACAAGCGCCTCAAGAAGGGAATTGCTTGCCAGACGATTAGCCCCATGGAGTCCTGTGCAGGCTGTTTCTCCCACTGCAAAAAGGCAACTAATGTCTGTCCTGCCCACCATGTCTGTGGCGACGCCTCCACACATGTAATGAGCGGCAGGAACGACCGGCAAAGGGTCCTTTGTCATATCAAATCCAAACTTGTTACAGTTTTCATAAAGGTTGGGAAAACGGTCTTTAATAAAGCCAGACGGCTTATGAGAAATATCAAGAAATACTGAGTCATGGCCGCTTTTTTTAAGCTCCGTATCTATTGCACGGGCAACGATATCTCTACAAGCCAGATCTTTTTGATCACTATATTTTTCCATGAAGGGTTTTCCTGTAAAATCTATTAGGCAGCCCCCTTCTCCCCTGACAGCTTCAGAAATCAAAAAATTTTTGGCGTCAGGATGATAAAGGCATGTTGGATGAAACTGAACAAATTCGAGATTTGCGATAGATGTTCCTGCTCTGTATCCCATCGCTATTCCGTCTCCTGTAGCAATGTCCGGGTTGCTTGTATACAGGTAGACTTTGCCGGCGCCGCCGCTGGACAGAAGAGTTATCTTAGAACAAAAGGTTTTAACCCTACCGGCGTTGGTGTCAAGCACGTATGCCCCGCAGCAATAATCCTCATGCGCGGTGATCACCGCACCTCTTTTAATTCGGGTTGAGCGAGTAATTAGGTCGATGGCAATATGGTTTTCAAGTATCTGGATATTTTTATGGCTTCTCGCAAGACCAAGAAGTGTTCTTTCCACCTCTTTTCCGGTCATGTCTTGAGCGTGAACAATGCGTTTTCTTGAGTGTCCGCCTTCCTGGCTCAGGTCGAGGCTTACTTCCTCATCGTTTGATGTTGATGAACGACTCTTTTTATTAAATTCAACTCCAAGCGAGATCAGCTCCTTAATTCTGACCGGACCATCTTTTACAACGGTCTTGACAACTTCGCGATTGCAGATACCGTCACCTGCTTCGAGAGTGTCTTTAATATGAAGATCAAAAGAATCCTGGTCGCTGAAAACAGCGGCAATGCCCCCCTGGGCATGGTTTGAGTTGCTGTCAGCAGCCTCCTTTTTTGTTACAATTGTAACAGTACCGAAAGCCGCTGTTTTAAGAGCAAAAGAAAGGCCGGCAATACCGCTTCCGATAACAAGAAAATCCGAGACATGTTCCATATTTTAATGCCTTTTTGAAATAGAGAAAAGCTTACTATAATAGCGATGATCGCCTGCGCTGCCTTTTTGTGCTAAATCCGATAACAAAACCTATCAGCAGAACACCCGAACCGAGGAGAAAAATTTTAATGTTATTTTGAACCAGCTGTTTTTCCATATCAACTGCTTTTTCAGTCAGCTGCGTAAGATTTGTTTTCACTTTTTGATACTTTGATTTAAGGCCAAGAAAATCGGCCGATTCTTTTTTCAGAGCGTTGTATTCGTCAGTAATTTTGTCCAGGTTTTTTTTGGTGCTTTCAAACTCAACAGAAAGGCGACCATTTTCTTTTTTTAACTTTGAATTTTCTTCACGAACAGAGTTTGTTTCTTTAAGTAACACGTTGTGTTCGCCTGTCAGGCTTTTCAGAAGCATGCTGCTCGGTTTTTCAGGAGAGATAAAGCGGGTTAACAGCCACCCGTCTTTACCGTCCAGCAAGCGCACTTGTGACCAAGCCTCTTCCTGGTAAAGCACTTCAACTTCCTGTCCGGACTCAAGCATTTTGACTACCTTGTGATCTGTGCCCGGCCCCGTCCTGAGAGTTATCTTGATAATATTACCGACATACATGGTTTCAGCATTGGCCGTTGAAACCAGAAAAAAGAAAAACAACAATGCATAACAATAGGCTTTCTTCATCAGTATAGCGCTCCATTTAAAACAATAATATTAACAGCACTTGTCACAAACGGGTTAAATTTTCAATGAAAAATATGGATTATTGTATTAAGGGCATTTGATCTTAAAGAAAATCTTTTATCTAAATGGATAATGTGGTATTCCTTAGAACAAAAAAACGGTTTTATTAGCGTGTAATTAAGGATTGTTTTAGATGATAGCATTTGACCTGCGATGCAAAAATGAACATGTTTTTGAAGGATGGTTTAAAAGTGACGATACCTTTAAGGACCAGAAAAAAAAAGGTCTGGTTGTGTGCCCTGTTTGCAACGATAAAAATGTAGTGAAAGTTCTTTCCAGTTTCGGCATTGTGAAGTCATCCGGGAATTTAGTTTGTTCGGCGGGAAAGGGTGATATGCTGGAGTTAAAAGAACTTAGCAGAAAAGTATATGATTTTCTGGAAAACAACTTTGATAATGTGGGTGCGGATTTTACCCGGGAAGCATTAAAGATCCATTACGGTGTTTCCGAACCGAGAAATATAAGAGGCGTAAGCACTGATAAAGAAGAAAAGATGTTAAAAGAAGAGGGTGTTGAAATTTTTAAGTTTCCGGTTCCTGCCGATAAAACAGACACAGACGCATAAAAAAGGAACTTGCTTTAATTTCAACCTAACATCGGCTTTATTTAATAAATTAAAAAGAGAGCGCAACTTGTTTAAACGAATTAAGACTATATTAGCAAACAAACAGAAGGAAAAGGGCGGTCAGCCGGATGATATCATGGAAGTTCCCCGTCTTTTGGAAGCACTTATTAACAGGGCCGCACTGCAAATAGTTGAAAATTATAAGGATAAACTAATGAGTGAGCCGGCAACCTATATTGTGCAGGCTGTCTGGGGAGCAATTGAAAAGGGAGAAATCGATAAGAATCAGAAAGAAATATATTCTACAATTGCCCCTGTTGTCAGAGAAATTAACAGTTCACTTAAGACTAAAAACCTGTTAGCATCACAAAAGTTTACAATCGAATACCTGATTAAGGGACTTATCATATCAAAAGTCAACTTCATGATGGAGGTGTTAAAAAATCGCCCGAACGACAAACTAAGTGTAGGAAACCAGGAAGGATCACAGTCTCTAGAACATTTAGAACCTCTTGGAAACGCTTGAAAACCTTCGTTCCGAAGAAGCATGGCATAAAACTTCTTCTGACTGCCCGGGTATCGGACAGGGCCGATTTTATTCGGAAAAGGCAATATTAAATATCGTTCATTCCACTTTTTAACAATACCTCACTTTGCTTTATTTCAGCCATATCCCACTCAAGATCCATCTCCTTGAATAAGCATTGCGCTTTTTCTAAATATTTTTCAGCGGGAGTGTCGTTATCATGGAACTTTTTTATTGGTTTTTTTAATAGATATAAGCCTAAATGCATGTAAACGCGTGCCAATTCGGGTCTTGCACCCAGCACTTTTCCCTCCCGCGCACTTTTTAGCAGCCACTTCAAGGATCTCTTTTTTTTTCCGATCAGCCCGTAATAACAACCCATTAAGCGAAAGGCTTCGGTTCTGTCACAAGCCATAGACCCGGCCCTTTGCATCATATTTCTTAATGAAACAAGCGTTTTTTTTCTGGCCGCTTTTATTTTTTTTCCTGTTGTAATCATTTCTTCCAGCCTTGACAAATCACAGCAGGATTTTCCAAGAAAATAATTGCCTAAATATGGAGGAAGCAGCCTAACATTCGACTTAATCAACCCAGCCTCATCAATTGACCTTTCTGCTGCCCGGCTGTCCTTTAAAAGGGTGTGTATCTTTGCCTTGCAGGAATACTGAACAACAAGAAGCTGCTTAAAATCTTTTTTTAACATAAAAACGATACCCTCTTGCGCTTCAATAAGGGCGGCATGGAGCTTGCGGTATTTGAGTAAAAGGATAGTATTTAGGTAATATTTCAAAGCTCGCGCAAAGTCATGGGCATAAGCATTTCCGACATAAGCAAGTTTTGAAACCAGTTTTTTTGCCATCTCGTAATGTCCCTGTTCGATCATAATGCGGCCGTGAAATGATATATATACTGCAACGTGCATTATTTCTCCTATGTTTAACCCACGCTCCACCAGGTGTTTGTCATATTCTTTTTTCCAGGCGCCCGTATAATAGCAGCGCATTAAATCAGCAACCTCAAAGTATAACAGAGACCGCGCATCATCTTTTCTAACACTCCCCATGATAAATTCGAGTATCTTCTTGCTGAGCGTAAATGACACAGCAGACCATGACAGGGCCATGCCTATGCTTGCAAACATTCCGGCCCCGCCCTTAAATGTTGTAAGATCATATTTTGAAAGCAACCTTGAAAAATAAAACGCCTCCATGAAAAATTTTTTTGGATCAAAACTCGAAAAGGAAACAAGCATTTGATAATAAAGATCTATCAATTCAATATCTTTTGGCGAGGCAGGCTTTCTTTTTTTAATAAACGGCAGATACAGATTTAAAACAAATTCGAAAAAACAGAAAAGAAAACCGACAATGAAGATTGTCTTATTTTCAATCAACGTCAGACCATGGTGTTTAAGGAGAGCCCTGTAGTATTCCGCTGCTTCGGCATGTTGCCCTTTGCTGTAAAGACTAAAGGCAATGTTTTTTTCAAGAGCCGCCCTTTTTTCAGGGTCAGCAGCATTTCCATATTTAACGAGGTAGATATTGAGCGCCTTTCTGTAATAGTATAATGCTTCATTTGATGCGCCTGTTCTTAAAGCCTCTTCACCTGCTTTAAGCATATATGCCTCTGCATTCTCAGGGTCTCCGGCCTTTCCATAATGATAAGAAAGCATACCGTAAAATTCACTTAGCCTTTCAGAAAAAACCGCTTCTATTGCTTTAGCGGTTTTAAGATGAATCGCCTTTTTGGTTTGTCGCAGGATTGACTTGTAGGCCGTCTCTCTTGCAAGCTCATGGCTGAAACCATATTCAACGCCTTCTTTTTTTAAATGTTTCGTGATAAACTGAGAGGCTTTCAGTTTCTCCAGGCTTTTTTTAACATCTTTGTCGCTGTCGATTACCTCCCTGATAATACTGTAAAAAAAGCTCTTTCCAATGACTGATGCAACCCTGATAACATCTCTTGTGGAACTGTCCAGCCGGTCTATCCGTTCCATGAGCACATCGCTTATTCTTTGAGGTATTGTCACATTGTCGATTCCGCCGGCTAACTGAAATGTGTCGTTTTTTCTAATAATTACGCCGCAATCGATAAACGATCTGAGTATTTCCTCAATAAAAAACGGATTTCCACTTCCGGCGCTAAGAATTTTTTCTTTTACATGACTGAGCAGTCGGTCGGTGTTTAACAGGTTGCTGATAAGAATTTTGCACGCTTGTTTGGAAAGCGGTTGAAGGGTTATATCACTGCACAAAGTCGGCCACAGATCTTTTCCTTTTTTCACCAGCTTGTCGCAAAACCCGGAATAGAGGGGGCGAAATACATTGATAAAAAAAATCTTTTTGGTTGTCGCGAGATCCAAAAGCGATTCAAGAAGATCGGTCGAGCTTTTATCCGCCCAATGAATATCTTCCAGCAACACAACAAGGGGGCGCTTTTCGGAAAGTTTGGCCAACAGGTGCCGAATATTTTTTTTAATCAGTATTTCAATGGCTTCCCCTTTGATTCCGTTTAGCCTTCCCATAAGTTGTTCCGGTACTTTTATGCCCATTACAAGTGCCGCAAATGTTACCACCTCTTCTGCATCTTTGGCCAATAGAGGCCTAAGTAGTTTTTCAAGCTTGCTTAAAGAAGCGGCTTCGGTCTCTTCTTCAGTTATTCCAAACAAATGGCGTAAAAGATCGATAAACAGGTGATACCTAAGATTTTTACCAATAGATACCGCACTCCCTTCTATAAGCTCAAAATTTTCCATAATTGTTTTGTTCTTTAGTTCGAGAACAATTCTGGTTTTTCCTGCACCCGCCTCACCGATCAGGTTAATGATACCACCCTTGCCGGCAAAAAGGTTTTTTAGCCCGTTTTCTATAAAAGCGATTTCGCTGTCACGTCCAACAACCTGGGAAGAGATTGAACGCTGCCGACAGGATGCTTTCCGG
Organism: uncultured Desulfobacterales bacterium; assembly: GCA_964617785.1. GTDB lineage: Bacteria > Desulfobacterota > Desulfobacteria > Desulfobacterales > SURF-7 > JAFDJC01. The sequence goes on from CAZTYY010000005.1 coordinate 22,226, forward strand.
TAGATGCTTTTTTGGGCAGATAAAAGTTCGTAAATCCGAACGATTTTCCTCTTGCCTTTAATATGCAGATCTTTGAGTTCTCTGAAGCGAAAAAGGTGCCGGGTTGAGGAGTATGTATCAGGCCCAACAAGGACCTGCCCCGCTACTGATGCTGACTCAAGTCGGGAAGCGATATTTACTGTTTCTCCCATTACTGTATAATCGCGCTTTTTGCTGCCACCTACACCACCGGCCACAACTACCCCTGTGTTTATGCCAATATGAATGTCGAGGGGAACTATCAGGTCATGTTCATTGTTAAAGCGTACCAGGCGTCGCTTTAACTCGATAGCGGTATTAACCGCTCTTTGAGCCGCGTTTTCTGAGGCAAACGGAACTCCGAAGAGTGCCATTACACAGTCTCCGATAAATTTATCCACAACACCGCCAAATTCATCGATTACATTTTCCATCATTGAAAAACATGAGTTCATGAGGCTTGTCAGGTCTTCGGGGTCCATTCTTTCAGACATGGTTGTAAATCCCACAATATCTGCAAACATCACCGTCGCGGATCTTCGCTCAGCCTCTCTTTTGCCGTTTGAGTATAACATAATCGGTCAATATCCCGCTTCTAAAATGTTTATTTTTACGATCAACAACCGCACCTATCGTATTGGCATCAACAGATTAATACTACAGATAAAAAATTTATCAAGAAATATCTCGAGAAATTTAGAGATAAGCGAGACTTGTGCAACGATTTGAATTTGTTTGTAAATATCTTACCTTGATATATTTGAAATATTTTGGCATAATGGAGTTTTTAAGCCTAAAAAACAATGGAGGAGAATGCATATTAAAAAACATAGAGAAAAACTTATTAATATTCTATCCCACGTGCCTGAACTTAAAGAAATCTTTATGTCTGGAGCAACGATAGAAAAAAAACGAAACAAGATAAGGAAATTTCTTAGCAAAACACTTGTGGCATCATTTGAAGACAACCCGGACATTCCATCCCTTGAATGGGTGCTGATGCGCGATGTGGTCAAGGTCTGGAAAAACATCTGCGCCATAAGAAACGAAAAACTTGCAGGTCATAGCCTGGTGAAGTATATGAACGACCTCCTTCACGCTGATGATCCGAATAGTATAGAACCGCCTTTACCTGGTTTTTTTGCTGAAATAGAGCACCTTGTTAAGGGTGTAACAGGAAAAACTGAAGTGTATCAGAAAAACATACCGCCTTTTTCAAAAGATAAAGGGCGTAAAGCTGCAAAGTACAGGTCTTCGGATCTGTCAAGAATGGCCAGAAAGGCGAAGAAAAAGATCGATAGTTACCCATGCGGCTTATACAATGATGCGATTCGAAGGAGACGTCTGAATAAAACTAGAATCATGCAGTATTTTAAGGCGACCGATCTGGAGTGGGAAAAGTGGAAATGGCATACCGGCAATGTAATTCGAGATGCGGAAACCCTAAGCAAGCTTGTTGAGATTACTGATGAAGAATATGCAGCTGTTAAACTTGCATCGGAGAACAGGGTGGCGTTCGGTATAACACCATATTATCTTTCTCTTATGGATGCCAAGGCTGGTGGAAAAACAGATGCGGCAATAAGAGCCCAAGTTTTACCCAGCCTGCACTATGTTAAGAAACTTAAAGAGCAAAAGGATGGCTCTGAATCATCCATGGATTTTATGCTGGAACATGACACCTCTCCAATTGAAGGCGTTACACGGCGATATCCGAACATTGTTATTTTAAAACCAGTATTAACCTGTCCCCAGATATGTGTATACTGCCAGAGAAACTGGGAGATAGAAGATGTTTATTCTAGTTCTGCCGCACTTGCCAGGGACAAGCTCGAAAAAGCAATTGAATGGATTGAAAACACCCCTGAAATCAATGAAGTTCTTATAACCGGCGGCGACCCGATGCTGCTTTCAAATAAAAGGCTTGAATACATTCTTTCGCGTGTTTCAAAGAATCCCAATGTCATAAGGATTCGAATCGGCACAAGAACACCCGTTACCTTGCCACAAAGAATTACGGACACTGTTGTCAGGGCTATAAGCCGGTTTCATATTCCGGGAAAGAGAGAAGTGGTCATTATTACCCACTTTGAGCACCCTTATGAGATTACACCACAAGCAATGGAAGCAGTTCAAAAGTTTCGCAGATATGGAATGGAAGTGTATAATCAGCTTGTGTACACATATTTCAACTCAAAAAAATTTGAAGCGGTAGCCCTTCGCCAGCAATTGAGGCTTATCGGTGTCACTCCTTACTATACATTCAACACAAAAGGTAAAGAAGAGACAAAAGAATACCGTGTTCCTATTTCACGGCTGCTCCAGGAACAGAAAGAGGAAGCACGTCTCATGCCTGGAACGGTAAGGACCGACGCTGTTGTTTTCAATGTGCCGGGACTGGGGAAAAATTATCTTAATGCCTCCCAGCACCATGATGTTATTTCAATCCTTCCCGATGGCCGGCGAATATATGAGTTCCACCCATGGGAGAAACAACTGTCACTGGTAGATACTTACCTTTATACAGATGTGTCCATTTACGATTATTTAAAAAGGCTTAAAGCCGATGAAGAGGAAATGTCAGACTATAAATCTATTTGGTACTACTATTAATAGCGAACAGGGGTAACGCCATGCAGGTTTTAAACAGAGATGAAATGGACTATGAAATAGAAGGGTGTTCTTTGCGAGATGTGATCAATTTCAATGAAAACCTTGTGCTTAAAATGATAAAAGAAGCGCTAAAAAGCGATGTGTCATTGTGTCGCTGTTCGTTATGCGTCGAGGATGTTTTTGCGCTTGCCATGAATTCTCTTCCTCCGAGATACATACAGATAACCAGTCTTTCCAGGTATTCAAAAAGTGATAATTTTATTGACGAGAAAGCAGTCAGAGAAAAAGTCATGGAAGCATGGAAGAAAATAAGCAAAAACCCCGGTCACTAAGCGCATCGGCTTCAGTCTTTTATTGTATTTTTTGATTAAATATAAATATAATTTCTCCTGATTATATAAAAAGGAGTACTGAAAAAATACAATATGATTACCGAGCGCTGCATTCAAAATCTTAAACAAATAATTACATATCAGGGAACAGAAAACAGCCCACAACAATTTTTTCACGATGATATCGTGACCTGGTTCAAGCAAAACATGGACGAGTCGATCCAAATACCAAGCGTAAACAGAGATTCTTTTAAAATAAAAACAATGCTTTGGAATTTGGACAACCTTAAGGCCCACATCAGGTCAAAATTTGAATTACGACTGTTGAGCGTGTTGCATAACGATGGCGTAATTAAACCCTATACTAACGAACAGGTTCCTGAAAGCCTGAACCCGCAGCCGGCTTTTGGAGAGAAAAAGTATGTCGCTGGCGATGAGGGTTCTGTCTTTAAAAAGGAAGAGGACTGGTTTGACAGGATGCTGAATATTATTGCTGCTGTGGTTAGGGGCTTCTGATGGCTTTTTACGAGATTGTCAGCTTCTAAATTCCGAAATATTCGACAATTTCGTCAGAAGCCTTTTGGGCGGCAGAAATAGCCGCTTTCCTTGAAGCTTCGGAATAGTTTATATGCCCTTTCCGAACACTTTTATTGATTTTTATCGCTTCACTGTTGGATAGCAGATCACTGACAGCTATTGAGACGGTTGCCCTGGAAAATTCCCATTCTGCATTATCGAGCTTGACCGGTTCAGTTTTAACAATACCGGTGATTAGAACATCCGCATTTTGTTTGGAGGGTGTTAGTTTATATCCTTTTTCGGTAAGGCATTCCGAGACTTTTCCAACAACTTCCTTGGCCTGATGCCCGTTAATATCAATATGAATCAGCATTTTTGTCTTGATATCCATTACCATTTCCATTGTGGAACCAGCATTGTATTCAGACAAACTTGCAGCAGGAAACCCGATAACCCTTAACTTGTTTGTTATTGTCTCTTTTTCAATCATAAGGCTATAAAGTCTTTTTAAAGATTCAAGTCTAAGAAGAAGGCTTTTTGTTTTTGTGAGACGTTCAAGCTTAGCATCAACATCTTTTTCCAGATTAGTCAATCTGTCACTCCACTGTTCACGAGCCATGAATTTGTCAAGCACAGCCTTAGCATAGTACAAACGGCTTTTTTCATCATACCAGGTTTTTTTTATTTCTACTCCCTGCAGTTGAACGTTTGATTTTATTTTAATACTTGTTTCTGTCTTTTTATTTACATCTTCTCTTTCTTCCAAATCGGTAATGAGCTTGACACTGGAATCTATTTGGCTTTCAATTTTTGATTCAAATATTGCAGACATCTCAGCCTTTGCCATCCTCCTGGCTTCCGCATCAGTTTGACCACTTCCGGTTGCGGTGAGATAGCGTTCAGAGGAAAAGTCGAAAGTTCTTTTGGGTTCAGCAACATCAGAATCCGATGTTGCGCAACCAATTGTGCAACCTAGGAAAACGGAAAAAACCATAATAAATAACAGACACCTTTCGATCATGTTATCTCCTTTGGAAAAAACCAACTAAATTGAATTGAACAGCAGAAATCTAGTTTCACCTGCTTTAATATGAATCTGTTCTATCTTTTCCTGGGTTTCGCCGCACTTTTGTATATACGCGGTATAATCTCCTTTCGGTACAAAAATGCGACTGATATAAATTTCTCCGGGGAGCGTGCGCCATGTCCTGGTATCAGCTCTTTCAAGTAGAAGTGTGTTGGCGGTATTTAAAAAAAATTCAAAAAGACGCTTGTTGCTTTTGTCGCGCCTATCAGTAACCGCCGCACTTATCTTTTTTATGGCCAGCTGTTTTGCCACGGCCCTGGCGATTGCTTTTGCGATCACCCTTACTTTGCGGTCATCCAGGCTTTTTACAGCTATCCCATTAATGTTTTGCGCAATTTCCGAATTCACTTTAAAGGTTTTCGACCCTGACTTCAGTATAAGTTGGCTGCTCCTACATCCGGGAGTATTTACAATATATTTCGGGAATGCAATTCCAATGGGACCGGAAGGGGTGGGCACAACAATTTTTTCTTCTTCTTTTACAGGTGATTTACCGTTTAGATGAATTAAAACAACCTTGCCGGTGTTTTTTTGTAAGGACTCAGATCGATATTTTTTAGTCAAATAGTTCGGTACAAGACGTTTCGCCTCATCAAACCTGTCAACCTTGTCAGCTGTTCGAAGCAGATCTTCTGCAAGAAAAGAAGGGGGGCTGGTTTTATATGCAGTTGTGTAGTCTTTTGAGTAAACCGTGAAAGCATTATAATAATCTATATACGCATCATCCAGTTCTCCTGCTGCCTCATGAATTAGGCCGCTTATATATCTTCCAAAAGCATCTTCCTTGTATACATTTTTGTCATCGTATTTCGCGTTGTAGCCGGAAAGCAATGTGTCAAGCCTTCTGCACTCTACAAGAGCTTCATCGTATTCACCTGTCCTAAGATAGCATAAAGCTGAAAAAAGGTTGATGAGCGCTCTTTCAAAATCTTCTCCGGCATATTGAAGAACAAGATCATTGGAAACAAATGATATTGCATGTCGGCTCAAACTTTCCGTCCACAGTTTTTCTCCAAGCTCTTCAGCTTCGTGAAAAAATTTGTTTGCCTGGTCGTAGTTGCCACACTCCAGGTGAATCATAGCAGAATCCATGAGAAAAATGAGCCTGGAATTATTTCCGTATTCGCTTTTGCTCTCAACCATTAAATCAACAGCGCGATCACACTCGCCGGACTTAATTGCCGTATCTAACTTTGAATAATGCTGCTGCATGGAACAGGAGCAGAGAAGAAAGGCAACAGCTATAATAATGAGCCTTTTAATCATACGGCTTAAGGTCTGTAATAAGTTCAAATGTTCTGGCAAGATTATATTCCGAAACTATCCCGTTCGATGAATTTTTTTATCTTCTTTTCACCGATCCAGACCATCCGGTGGGTTTCAATATCAATAAGCTCCAGGTTAATCTGATAAAACATCACTTCTTCGCCCTCAAGCTTGTCCCTTATGGTGTTTATTTCTCCCTTCAGCATAAAATCCGCACCGATTTCCTCGCCTGGCGCTTTTGCCGTATCTTCCGAAGAGTGAGTAGCTTGCTGCTTCAGCTCTTCCCTTAGCTCTTCCCTCTGGACCCGGTCTGCAACAAAACTTACTTCACCTGAATTAATTAAGGCCCTTTCAAGATCTTTTACAAAGGTGTTTACATTGATATGTTCGTGACTTCGGTTGCGTACAGTTCCCACGATTACGGTCGGAAGGTTTCCGTTATGTTTGCCTACAAACTTCTTGTGCCAGGGCCTGTTTAAAACATCTTTTATCATCTCTTCGGAAACAAGCCTTGAGTCCGTATCGTTCCATTTGCCGCTGAGATCTATTGTTTTATCTGTTTCAACCCTGTCAACCCTTACAGAAGCGCACCCTGCAAAAACAATCCAAATCACCATTAAGCCGGTTATCGCAACCGGAAAAACTTTTTTCATGGACAGACCTCCTTTATCTCAATTGCTATTATAAATATAAAACAAATTTTTGTTTCATTGCGAAACTCCCCAACAATTTTTCTGATCCAGAAATAAAGAGATTCGCATAATTATGAGAATATATCAAGAAAATTTGAACCAGAGGGCTCCGCAAGATTGACAGGTAATATCTTTTTATCTAAATATAATAAAAAAGGAGCAAACATGATTGTTGCAGTGATGAGTGATAGCCATGACAATATAGAAAACATCCGGAAAGCTTTGGATATTGCAAAAAAAGAAAATGCAGAAAAGATAATCCATTGCGGCGATTTTGTGGCCCCTTTCATGTTGAAAGAACTGGACGCAGCCGGTATTCCCGTACATGGCGTTTTTGGTAACAATGACGGCGATCAATATCTGCTAACCAGGATGTCGATTCTGGACCTAAAAAATATTACTCTTTACGGGATTATCGGTGAAGTTGATGCGGATGGATTCAGCATCCAATTTACCCATGATCAAAGAATTGCCGAAGGGCTTGCTGTGTCAGGCAGCCATGATCTTGTCTGTTTTGGACATACGCATACATACATGCAAAAACAGATCAATGAAACAGTTCTTTTGAATCCCGGCGAAATAATGGGTAAAGACGGATCACCCGGATATTGCCTTGTGGATTCAAAAACATCTGAAATCATTAGAGTAAAGCTAAAGGAACCATCATGAACAATCACATACATCTGGTGTAAACAGGTGTGTCAATATGGTGTAAGCAGATGTGTCAAAACATCATTTTTATCTACTATTTCGTCTTCTTTATCTTCTTCCCACTTAACCAGCCGGCTCTCACTGTCAAAAATAAAATAGTGTGCTGTGCAAACCGCAGCATCGTCGGCCAGATAATACTTCACCCAATAATGCCGTCCAATGGCTTTTGTCTTTTCAGGCTTACCCAGTTTATCAACCAGCCGAGCTCTGGTTATTCCAGGTTTAATCGTTTTTAGCAAAATTCGATGAGGATATGTAGAGCACCCAAACAGCAGCGACAGAAAAACCAGCAATAAAGCAAATTTTTTAATTGTCATGATCCCTCATTTAACTTTCAATAATGTTTCGGGTTTAATTTCTTTTATCATATCAATCGCGACACTGCCACTACCGGCTTTAGAAGCATCTCGTTATCTGTTACAAAAATATAATATGCCGGAAGCTCAGTCCAGGCCCCGGTGTTTAAATATCTGATACCATTGACAACTTTGTCTTCAGGATAGTGAGTATGTCCACAGGCAACCGCCTCATATCCATTTTCTATGGCACAACTCACAGCATTCATCATCACGTTTTTGCGAAGAACCCTGTAAAAGACCCCCCATTTTTTTGCATAATGAGCTACGTGAACAGGTCTTGCCCCTAATTTTACTCTTAAATTGTGCATTAGACGAAATGCTTTTATAAAAGCTCTGTTTTTGGGCATGATATCATCGAAGTAGTCCCCATGGGCGATTAATAGTCTTTGTTTTATAGCATGGAGACGTTTAATACAGACTTTTCCAAATTCTTTTGGTACATAGCCATTGTCGTGATTTCCCAGCACCCACACAATTTTTTGACGAAAAGAAATTTGCTCAATCAAGTCCAGGATATGCTGGTGGTGTGTCTCCAACTTTAAGTAAGGATTGTCGATGACATCTCCATTCAGGATAAGTTCATGGTTTTCAGATATATTTCCAAGAAAATGTTCGAAATCCTTATATTGGAAATGTCGGCTCCCTATATGTAAATCGCTTACAATGATCGAGTTCATCACGCAGAGAACACCATAAATCAAGGAAAAGCTCAACACAAAAACACCTATATTGTTTTTGATCTGCCTGAAGTTTGATCTGTTTTTATTAAAGCGCTGTTTTTTTTAATTGAACAGATGTTTTTGTTGCCAATTTACCAATGTTCCGGAAAGGATGAGAAAGTTTGCGGTCCCCTATGCCAGAGTATTCCCGGAGGTAAAATTGATGATGAACTGGGACGTTTGCTTATCGATACAATGACCCCGGCTGCTTTGGAGGTATCCCTGGCTGTCCAGGAGGAATTGAAAAACAGGATTGAAGAAGCGGACGCTTTGCGAAATAAGGAACTGGAACGTATAAAATATGAGGCGGATCTTTTACGGCGAGTTTGACGGAAGAAGGCAAAAGAGAGTCCTTGTAAAAATCATAGGCGAATAAAAAACCATAAATTGTGCCTCCAAATCTTTTCTTGACAATGATTCGTTATATGTAATATTGAGTGCTACACAAAAATGCTACATGTAACCAAGAAGACACGAAATAACTAGACAACTGTTTTTGTTAATGAGAAAGTTCATCTGGTCGGCGTATAGAAGAAATGAGGGTTAGCGATATACTTGACTGATCCGTATTGTTTTCCGAACTGCATTTCAATCATTCCGCTAACAGCCGACTTGACGAACTATTTTTATATGATATTGGTAAACAGGGTTTATATCAAAAAACATAGACCATAACGTAAAACAAACAGGAGGTGTACTGATGAAGATGAAAAAAAACATGGTTATTTTTTCGATAGCCGCTATGGCTGTATTACTGGTGTTTGTTTCCCTGAGTGGTTGTGGAGCAAGGAGAGAATCCGCTTATTTAAAGCCTGATACGATCAAAGTCGTGGATAAAGAAAAAGTCAATGAGCTGATAAAAAAGGCAGATGCCTATTATGAAAAGAGGGCGGAAGCAATAAGCATGAGAGAGGCCATTGAGAATTATAAACAAGTTGTGAAACTGGATCCCTCAAATAAGGACGTTTTGCAGAAACTCGGTATTGCATGCTACTGGTATGCGGCAGGCCATCTGACAGACAAAGATGCCCAAAGTAAATATTATAATAATGGGGCTCAGTACGGTGAGATGGCAATGGCATTGAATCCTGCATTTAAAGCACGCGTTGCAGCAGGGGAAAAAGATTATGAATGCCTTGATTCTCTCGGAAAAGAGGATATTGCATCGGTTTACTGGGTTTTTGCAAATCTTGGCAGATGGTCTAACCTGAAAGGTTTTACCACAATTCTGAAAAATAAAAATAAACTCAAGGCGATTGCTGACTGGGTAGCCCGTACGGATGAGAACTATTACCATGGTGCCGGTCATAGAGTACTGGGAACCTATTATGCCAAGGCGCCCAGCTTTGCAGGCGGTGACTTGAACAAGTCAAAAACCCATTTTGAAAGATCCCTTGAAATATCAGACGACTATATTGGAACAAAAGTACTCATGGCCGAGTTTTATGCGTTTAAGAAGCAGGACAAAGAGCTTTTTATAAAGCTGCTTACCGATGCGGTCAACAAAGATGTAAATTCGATTCCCGACCTTGAGTTCGAACAGTCTGTAGACCAGAAAAAAGCAAAGGAACTTCTTGCAAATGCGGATGACATGTTTGAATAAAGTCAACTTAACAAATCAAACAAGAAAGAATTCGCACTTAAAAAAAGGGAAAAGAATAGGATAATGAACTATGGAATTTGAAACTGAAACGTCTGAACCCGCTGATGTCTCGTTGGCTGAAAGCGTAGGTTTCCTTTTTGACCTTACTGCGGAGAAGCTAAGCAAAAATGTAGCTCTTCGCTACAAGGACAATGCAACATCTGAATGGGTGAGTCTGACATGGCAAGAATATAAGTCAAGAGTTCGCCGCATAAGTTCCGCGCTTCTCCAGGATGGGTTGAAGCATGGAGATAGGGTGGCCATCATTTCAAACAGCAGGGTGGAATGGGCTGTCTGCGATCTGGCGATTCAGTCGATCGGCTGTGTAACCGTACCGATCTACCAGTCGAACATGGCGGATGAAGTGGAATATGTCCTCAATCATTCCGATGCCAAACTTGTGTTCCTTGAGGATAAAGAGCAGCTAGTAAAAGTGAATGAAGTACGCGGCAATCTGCCTATACTTGAAAAGGCAGTCATGTTTGATGGAAAGGTAAAGGATGATGACCCTTTCCTTGAATCCTTTACCAAGATGCTTATCCGGGGAAAAGAGATCCAAGATGAAAAATCGGATGAGTTTTCCAAAAGGCTCTCTACGGTTTCTAAGAGTGATATAGCAACAATATGCTATACTTCGGGCACCACGGGTCCGCCCAAAGGTGTTGTATTGTTGCATAAAAACATCCTGGCAGAGCTGGAGGGTCTCAAAAAGCATGTGACAGTCGATACTTCAGATGAAACCCTCCTGTTTCTTCCCCTGGCGCATATTTTTGCAAGGACGGGATTGCTAGGGCAACTTGCAGCAGGCCAGATCATCTCATTTGCCGGATCCATAGAAACACTTCTCCAGGATATTGCCGAAATCAAGCCAACTTATATTTTCAGTGTTCCCAGAATATACGAGAAAATACATACAAAGATTCTTTCTGGCGTCGAAGGTGGATCACGGTTAAAGAAACAGATATTTGCATTTAGCGTGTATTTTGGGAGGCTGATGAGCAGTTACAAACAGCAAGGCAAATGGGTGCCTCCCTGGATTTCTGTTTTTTATCAAATGAGTGAGATGCTGGTTTTCAATAAGGTCAGGCGTCTATTTGGCGGACAACTCCGGTTCTGCTTTTCCGGTGGTGCGCCAATTGCTAAGGAACTGGCGGAGTTTTTTCATGCAGCAGGGATTCTAATCCTAGAAGGATACGGGCTTACGGAAAATGCTGCGGGCGCCTGCATGAATCAGCCGGATAATTTCAAATTCGGTTCTGTCGGAAAGCCGTTTGAAAAACTCCAGGTTAAAATTGCGAATGATGGTGAAATTCTTTTTAAAGGAGATATTGTTTTCAAGGAATATTTCAAAAATACCAAGGCTACGGCGGAAAGTATTGTTGATGGCTGGTTTCATACCGGAGATATCGGTGAGTTTGACGCTGACGGTTTTTTAAAAATAACAGACAGAAAGAAGGATCTCATCGTAACTTCCGGCGGAAAAAATGTAGCCCCCCAAAATATCGAAAATATGCTCAAAGGGGATATGTATGTCAGCCAGGCCGTTGTAATCGGAGATAAAAGGAAATACCTGACAGCCCTTATTGCCTTGAGTGAAGAGGAAATTATCAATTTTGCAAAGGAAAATAAAATTGAGTATGAGGACGTTAAAGAGTTGTCCACCAAGAAAGAAGTATATAAACTTATAGAAAAGGGCATAAAATCCGTTAACAGCAAGCTTCCATCGTTTCTGACAATTAAAAAATTTGCAATTATGCCCCGGGATTTTGAGGTAGGTGAAGAATTGACTCCCACACTGAAGGTAAAACGAAAAGTTATAATGGAGCGGTACAAGGAAATGATTGATTCTCTATATGAAGAGAGGAGGGCTTAACATGGGAGACCTTCTACAATGGCTGGCAAATAACATCTTTTTACCCTTCGGACGATTCTGGGGCTTTGTCTGGTTTTTTATCCGTTTTGGTTTTAGTCAGTTATTTTTTACGATAATCATGGTAATCACCTTTGCCTTGTCGGTGATAAAATCGGTTTATAAAATTGTAGACAAAATTGTCTATGAAGTGGAAAAGGTGATAATTGTTTTGGCTCTTATCGTCATGACAATTGCCGTCCTGATCGTGGCTGTTGACAGATGGTTTGAATGGATCAATTTCGGATGGTTCTGGCTGACAAAGCTGGCAATGTTTTTGATGATCTGGGCGGGTTTTATGGGAGCAAGCGTTGCGACAAAGAGGCGGGAGCACATCACCATTGATATTTCCTCCAAAGTACTGACTCTAAAGGGGGGAAAAATCGCTACATTCTTCTCCCAGGCATTTTCGGCAGGGTTCTGTTTTTATATGGCCAAGCTGTCATATCTGTATATGGCCGAGTCGTTCCGGTACGGTGACAAGGAAGGTGTTTTCCCGATCCCGCTGTGGATCATTCAGCTTGTTTTGCCAATAACACTCAGCATGATGGGTGCAAGGTTTATTGAGAACATATTCAGAGGATCAAAAGAAAACGAAGATCTCGAAGCGTCGGGAATAAGGCCTGATCCGGTTGTCATGAAGTCCGGGGCTGATACCTCAATGGCTGTGAAGGATATTATATTGGCCGGTTTGTTTCCCGGTTTGGTTTTAGGGTCCTTATTGGCATTCAAGCTGAGTCTTTCGATCGGATGGCTGGTTTTCATAAACTGCTTATTTTTATTCTTTATCGGTACTCCGCTTTTTGTTCTCATCGGTCTCGCATGTATTTTCTGCGTCATACTTATCGGAAATGGTGATCCGACCAACATACCCATAGACATGTTTGATGCGGTAAAAAAAGAGACGCTTCTTGCCATTCCGCTTTTTATTCTGGCTGGCGGCATAATGACGGCCGGCAGCATATCTACCAAGCTCATCGAAACGGCAAAAAGCATCATCGGCCACTTGCCGGGGGGACTTGCGGTTTCCACTGTTCTGGCCTGTCTTTTTTTCGCCGCAATATCAGGCTCATCGCCGGTAACGGTCATCGCAATCGGGAGTATCATGTTTCCCGCTCTGCTCAAAGAAAAGTATGACGAGGATTTTTCCCTAGGGCTGGTGAGCTCTGCAGGAACATTGGGAATACTTATCCCTCCGTCCATCCCGATGATCATTTATGCGATCATGGCTCCTGTTGATGGAAAGGCGCTTTCGGTCCGTGAGCTTTTCGTCGCGGGTGTTATTCCAGGTCTGTTAGTTGTTTTGATTCTCTGCATCTATTCTATTTTCAAGCAGGACATCGCCAATCTTAAAGTCAAAAAATTCGATATAAAAAAAGTTCTTTCCGCTTCCCTGGAGGGAAGCTTTTCCCTGATACTGATCGCGCTCATCTTTTTAGGTATTTACTTTGGCCTCTTCACGGCAGTTGAAGCAGCGGCTGTTGCAGTAGCCTATGCCGCCCTGGTTGAATTCTTTCTTCAGCCGGCCCTTTCTTATGGCAGACAGGGCAATGCTGAAACAAAACAGAAATTTTCTTCATTTGTTGAGATGAAGCCCAGTGAGGTTCCGAAAGTTTTCCTTGATTCCTGCAGTATTATGGGAGCCCTTTTTGTCATTATTGTTATCGCCATGGCATTAAACAGGTTCCTTTGCGAGGAGCAGATACCCCAGGCGGCCGCGGCGTGGCTATCAGCAAAAGTCAGCACAAAGATCGGCTTTCTTTTTCTTGTAAACATATTTCTCCTTCTGCTCGGCTGCGTAATGGATATTATTTCGGCAATTCTCATCGTGGCACCGCTTCTTGCCCCGATAGCCATTTATTATGGTGTCGATCCGATTCACTTTGGAATCATCTTTATTGTGAACCTGCAGATTGGATACATCACACCACCAATTGGTATAAACCTCTTCGTGGCCTCAGGGGTGTTCAAGAAGCCGATTGTTCAGGTAATCAGGGGGACATTGCCTTTTGTGGCGATTCTCCTGATCGCACTGCTGATCGTAACATATGTGCCTGCTTTCAGCCTTATTCTTTTGGGCAGATAGAGGGAGATTGGGTAACAGTGAAAAACAGGCGACCCAACTCCCATAATTGTAAACTAATTTTTGAGTGAATCCTAAGCACCTAATCATCAAAACAGGATGCTGGAAAGGAGCTTTTCATGTTAATGTTAAATAGCGATAAAGAATTTTTATTTCGGAGTTTTCTAAAGCGTACTACTATGTTTGGGATTTTGTATACAGCAATGTTAGTGCTCGCTTTGGGGCAAATTTTTACCGGTACTGCGTTGGCAGCTGAAAAGGCCGAATATGTAATCAAGTTCGGTACAATTGTACCGGATAACACCCCATGGGCTGACCAACTAAAAAGTATGAAGAAAAGAATGGAAAAAGAAAGCAACGGAAGAATAAAAGTGAAAGTGTTTCTCGGCGGTGCTCTTGGTGGAGAAGTGGAAATAACAAGAAGCCTTCGGCGCGGAAGATTACAGGCTTTTGCAGGCACTTGCACTGCTGTGGCGGAAGCAGCAAGTATACCGGAGCTGCAGATTTTTGATCTTCCCTACCTGTTCGACAGCCTTGAGGAAGCGGACTATATCCTTGATAAAGTGGTGTTTGAGGAATTTAAGAAAATCCTCAAGGCAAAAGGATTTTATCTGGCATACTGGGGCGAGAATGGGTGGCGAAATTTTGCATCAAAAAAAGTTGCGGTCCGTACTCCTGCTGATCTAGGGATGCTGAAAATGAGATCCCAGGAATCTAAGGTTCATCTGGCAATGTGGCGAGCCTTAGGGGCACAGGCGGAATCTATCCCGGTTCCCGAGGTTATGGGCGCTTTGCAAACCGGCATGGTAGACGGCTTTGATATGACCCCGCTATTTACATCTGCTACCGGCTGGTATGAAGGGATTGACCATTATACGATTTCACGGCATATATATCAGCCTGGTCTTATAATTTACTCCTCAAAGTTTTTTGAATCATTACCGGAAGATTTACAGAAAATTGTTATCGGTAATGTTGCGGAAGAGATGGCCTGGGGAAGAAGTGCGGTTCGTGCAATGAGCGAGCCTCTTCTTCAGAATTTCAGGGATGAGGGGATAACGGTTTATGAACTTACCGACAAGGAAAGGACTGCTTTCAAGGAAATTCTGCTGCCTGTGCATAAGGATTTTGAGAAGATTGTGGGCAAGGAACTTCTTGAGAAAATTTATGCCGGCAAGAAAGAGTTTGCATTAAACAAGTAAAAAAACAGAGTGTGGTTTTTTATTAAACCATGCATATTAAAGATTTATGTTTTGCATAAAACAAAGTACTCTTTAGTCGGATGAACCTAAAATAAATGTCTATTATGTCGAGCTCATGTCAAAAGTTAACATTCCATTTGACCTTTTAATGTTATGACGCCATGATGTTTCAACTGAATATTCGGAAGAAACATTATGGCAACATTAATCATTGTAAATAACGATTATGTAATCAATTCCACAATTCAGTTGTTGTTACTGCATATCTTGTATCTCTATCTTTAAAAAATACCCTATATAGTGTGGCATGAAAAGTGCAAATTGCTATTAAACAGAATGAGCAGTTTGGACTTTTCAGAAGGCTGCTATTGTTTAATAAAAAGGTTTAATTAAAAAAGTAAGTTGCATAAAACTTAAGATAGAGGAAGCCATGTTTGAAATACCCATGTCGTCAATGGAAACAATGATAAAACTGGCAATCATTATGAGCGGAATGCTGTTTTTTTTATGTTCAGTAATTTTTGCAGCAGAGGTCTGGAATCTGGTGACAAGAAAATTCTGGAAAAAGAAAACCGTTTCATCCGTACGAAGCCATCAAATTTAAATCCCATAAGTTTTCCCCCCCCCTTGATAAATACAAAAAGCCTTGACGCATGCAGAAATGACAGCGGAAACAAAAAAGCGAACGTTCGTTCTTTTTTTCTTGACACAATTCATGCCTGCTTATACAAAAAAATGATATAATAAAAAGTACGGCAAGATGATCACAAAGGAAACAGACCAATGAATTTTAAGAATAAGCTTGATGAGCTTTTCGAAAAAAGAAAAAAAATCCTTGAAATGGGCGGCCCGGCAAAAGTAGAACGGCAGCATGCAAGAGGAAGGCTTACCGCCAGGGAAAGGATTGACAGGCTTTTGGATCAGGGTTCTTTTATGGAAATCGGTATGTTCAACCATTCAGATGTGCCTGGAATGGAGGAAAAGACCCCTGCAGACAGCAAAGTCGGCGGGTTCGGAAAGGTTGACGGGCGTGAAGTTGTAATTCTTGCAAACGATTTTACGGTGATGGCGGCAACGTCAAGCCGAATAGCGGGCCGCAAAGAAGGTGAACTTAAGGTGCTTGCCGCCAGGAGGGGGCACCCGGTTATTTATCTGGGAGAGGCAGGAGGTGCTCGAATACCGGATATAATGGGTTCAAAGGGGCTTTCATCTTTTGGAGGCGGTTATTTTGAATCTTATCTTCAGATCATGAGCCGTGTAAGGCAGACGCCGATGATTACCGGTATTATGGGAGAGTGCTACGGTATGCCGACATGGATGGCCTGTTTGTCTGATCTTGTTGTTCAGGTCAAAGGGAGTGCCATGGGTGTTTCAGGCCCGAGGGTACTTTCGCTGGCGCTTGGGGAAACCGTTACCGATGAGGAGCTGGGCGGCTGGAAAGTTCATGCTGAAATTACTGGTAATGTCGATTGCGTGGTTGAAAACGAGGCGGAATGTTTCGAGGTAATCTGTCGATATCTCTCATACATGCCGTCCCATAACAATGAATCTCCACCTGAAGCCGAAGTGCCCGAAGGCTCCGGTGAAGATATGGGCAGGGTGCTAGACCTTCTTCCTGAAAAGCGAAACCGCGCTTATGATATGCAGCGGATTTTAGAGTGTATTGCGGATAAAGCCAGTCTTTTTCCAATAAAACCTGATTTTGGAAAATCGGTACTGACCGTTCTTTCAAGAATCGGTGGGAAGGTTGCCGGAATGGTTGCCAGCCAGCCGATGTTCAATGCCGGGGCAATGGATACGGATGGCATTGATAAGGTGATCAGCTTCCTGTGTCTTTGTGACTCGTTTAATATTCCTATTCTGTTTTTCCATGATACACCGGGCTTTATGGTCGGCAAGGAGGCGGAACAAAAACGGGTTGCCGCCAGGGTGATGAATTACATGAATGCGCTTGCACTTCTCACTGTCCCGAGAATTTCAGTTATTGTTAGAAAAAGTTATGGCATGGCCTTCTGGAACATGTGTGGTTCCGGTTGCGGAGCGGATTTTCTCGTAGCCTGGCCGTCGGCGGAGATGAGTTTCGTTGATCCTGCCATTGCCGCAAATGTTGTGTATGGCGGAAAAGCGTCTGCGGCCGATCAGAATTCTGAAGAATGGAAAGGGTTGTTTAAACAAATGGTTGAAGACGCCTCACCATATGGAGCTGCCGGCATGCATAACATTCATGATGTGATTGACCCGAAAGAGACCAGGAATTACATCATACGTGCCCTGGAAGTCGCATGGAATAGGCGTTCAAACGGAATAGGAGAGCACCGGCTCGCAAACTGGCCCACGAAATTTTAAAAATGAATCATATATAATAAAGGAGGAGTTTATGACCGATTCTATTTATAAAAAATTGAGAGAGCAGATGGATCAATATTCCATCGGTTTTCCGGAGACAGAATCAGGTATTGAAATAAAAATTCTCAAAAAGCTTTTTACCGAAGAAGAAGCTGCCATGTATCTTGATCTTTCTCTTATTCTCGAGCTACCCGATTCTGTTGTCCAAAGAACCGGCCGTGATGCAGAGGAGACATCCGAGATGTTAAAAACAATGGCGGAAAAAGGACTTATCTTCAGGTTGAGAAAGGATGAAGATGTCAAATATGCAGTTGTTCCTTTTGTTATAGGTTCATACGAATTTCAACTTGGCAAGATGGACAAAGAATTTGCGGAAATGGTTGAAGAATATTTTGGGGAGGCATTTCTTACAGCATTCGGGTCAAGTTCGGTACTGCCTTTGCGGACGATTCCGGTGAACAAATCGGTTGATATCGTCATGCCTGTAGCTCCTTATCAGGATGCAAAAGCAATTATCAAAACCAAGGATAAAATTGCTGTTGCAGAGTGTATCTGCAGGGTTCAGCAGGGCCTTGTAGATAAAGGCTGCGAAAAGCCTCTTGAGGTATGCCTTGTTTTTGGATCCCATGCCGACTATTACCTTGAAAACAAGATGGCCAGGCGCATAGATCAGGATGAGGCGATTGCCATACTTGAAAAAGCCGAAGAGGCAGGGCTTGTGAACCAGCCGGCCAATATGGTTAATCCGGGCGGCATGTGCAACTGCTGCGGAGATTGCTGCGGTGTACTGCGGGCGTTGAACAAATTTCCAAAACCGGCGGACTTGGTTTATAATAACTATTTGGCGGCAGTGGATTCCGATCTTTGCACCGGTTGTGAGACATGCATTGAAAGATGCCAGATGGAAGCCATTAAAATGAACGATGACGACATTGCCCAAGTCAATATAGACCGATGCATCGGCTGTGGGCTCTGTGTCACAACATGCCCTTCAGATGCCATGAGTCTCAAAGTTAAACCTGAGAAGGAAAGACGTATGCCGCCTGCAAGCGGCCAGGATTTTATGATGAAAAACGCGGAGGTTAGGGGAACTTCTTTGGTTCCGCTTTCTCTTGCGGACAAATAATGATGGCTTCGTAAAAAGTTCAATTTCTGTGTTGCGTTGCATCCTGAGTTCATTCGACGTACTATAAGTACGCCTCACGCCTCAGGACTTACGCGCCTTGAATTTGTACTTTTTTCTTTGCCATTACAATTCTGACTTTTTTCGAGACTTTTAAATAATGGAAAAAAAAGATATTGCCGGGCAGCGAATACCTCTTGAAGGTGCGGTTAACTTCCGGGATATAGGCGGTTATGAAACATCTGACGGCAGGAAAGTAAAAAAAGGCGAGATATACAGGTCTGACAGCCTGGCAACATTGACGCTGAAAGATCATGCGGTTTTAAAAAAGATTGGAATACGGCTCGTTATAGACCTGCGATCACCTGCTGAAGTCGAAAAAGCACCTGACAGCCTGCCGAATGACGATCCTCCTGAATACCTGAACCTTCCGGTTTCACGGGAAGATTTCGATACTGTTGCCGCCCTTGAAAGATTGAAAAAAGGGGACACCAGCTGGTTGACCGATACATTCATGACAGACGGTTACCGCCACAATATTGACCTTTTTGCAGACACATGGGGTATCATATTTTCCAGGATGGCGGGGGCGAATGGACGGCCCCTGATTTTTCACTGCACCGCCGGAAAGGACAGGACAGGAGTATGTGCCGCGCTTATTCTGCTGATCCTAGGAGTGTCCGAAGAAACCATCATCTATGACCATGGCCTGTCAAACGCATATTTTAAAGACAAACTGGGACAGATTTATGAATATCTCCGGTCTTTAGGCATTGAGCCCGAGTCCATATCCCAGTATTTTACGGCGCCGCGAGATGCGATTGTTGCTACACTTGAACATATAAGATCAGCATATGGTTCTGCTGAAGATTATCTTTTAAAAAATGCCGGAGTGCGTACTGAATTGCTGAACACGTTGAGAGAGGATTTGTTGGAGTGATATCCCTTAAAACAGATTGATAACGATCAATGTTTTTTTAATAAGACGGTGAAAATATATGATTGAAGAAATAATGCCGGATCTTTTCAGAATAGAAATCCCTCTTCCTGACAGCCCTTTGAAATACCTTAATTCATATGTCGTAAAAAGTGACGATAGAAGTATGATTGTGGATACAGGCCTGAACAGGGATGAATGCCTGAATGCCATGCACAGCGGTCTTGAGGAGTTGGATGTCGACCTTGCAAAAACCGATTTTTTTATCACGCATCTTCATGCAGACCATTTCGGGCTTGTCGCAAAGCTTGTCACCAAAACAAGCAAGGTATATTTCAACCGGCAAGATGCCGAACTCATCGAGACATGGGAAGGCTTCGGCCCCATGATCCAATATGCCGGGACTCACGGTTTCCCGGAAGAAGAGTTGTGGAATGCTTTAAACCAGCACCCGGGACATAAATTCGCCTCTGACTGGATACCGGATTTGAATATTATGTCAGACGGAGAAATTGTCAGGGTGGGCGACTTCTCTTTTCAGTGCATTGAAACACCGGGGCATACACTCGGCCATATGTGCATGTATGAATCGGATAAAAAGATTTTTATTTCCGGAGATCATATCCTCGGTGACATTACGCCGAACATCCAGTGCTGGTCTGATGATGAAAATCCTTTACAGTATTACCTCAAAAGCCTTGACAAGGTGGCGGATCTGGATGTCGATCTCGTGCTTCCCGGTCACAGGAGCATGATTAAAGACATGAAAGGCAGAATCGCTGAACTTAAGCATCATCATGCAGTCCGGATTGATGAAGCCAACCGGATTTTGAACGATGGCGCCATGAGCGCCTTTCAGGTGGCGTCAAAGATGAAATGGGATATTGATGCAGATGGCTGGGATGATTTTCCGGTGGCACAACGTTGGTTTGCAACCGGCGAGGCGCTTTCACACCTTAGATATCTTGAGGAAGATGGCACGCTTATGAGAGAAACCCGGGATAAGACTGTTTTTTTCAGCCATTGCCCTTAATTTTTTTCAAATATAGGGAGACGGTACTTATCTTTTAGAATACC
>CAZTYY010000006.1:0-40035 GCA_964617785.1 uncultured Desulfobacterales bacterium
TGGAAACGGGAATTTTAATTGTCGTTGAGGGGAAATAATATTTGTCGTTGATCATACCAGGCCTGTTTTATACGAATTTAGTCCTTTTACAGAAGCTATATTATTTGCAGGAAGAAATTTGATAGATAATTAAACTGAATCCATTACAGTAAAAATGTTATTTATCCGCCTATGACACTCATCATTTTATAACGTCTTAAAAAGTCGTGACTTCAATATATATAGTATAGAATGTTTATTCTATGATATATTGCTGGTCCCAAACCCCATAAACCTCACAAACTGCACAGGAAACAGTCTTGTCAGCCAGTCAAGCAAATGGGCATCTGGGCCGACCATAATGCGCCTTTTATTTTTCTTGATCCCGGAAATGATAATCCTGGCAGCCTTGTCAGCGGTAGTCATGGCAATTTTTTCAAATCGTTCAACACCCTCTTCACGGGTCAAGGTATTTCCGGGAGATTTATAGAACCTTGCACTCCTTGCAATGTTGGTTTTGATCCCGCCTGGGTGAACACAGGATATGCCAATGCTTGAATTCCTCATCTCCTGGAGCAGAACTTCGGTAAATCCTTTCACGGCAAATTTGGCGGCGCAATAGGGGGAGTGGTTGGGCCATGTTACAATGCCGTTTATGCTGGAGATGTTTACGATATGCCCCTGAGGGCGCTGTTTCAGATAAGGCAAGAAGGCCTTGGAACCATATACCACTCCCCAGAAATTTATACCGAACAACCATTCAAAGTCCTTGTAGGTCACATCCTCAACGCTTTCACTTACAGTCACACCGGCATTGTTAATAATCATATCCACACATCCATGCTGCTCGACAACATCATCGGCAAACTTGTAGACCCGATCCCGGTCAGCCACGTCAACCCTGTGAGTGGTCACTTTCACATTCCTCTTTTTCATCATATTGGAAGTTTCAAGCAGACCATCAGAATTGATATCAGCAATCGCCACCTCACATCCTTCATCGGCAAGATTAACCGCAAGCATCTGCCCTATTCCCGAGGCAGCACCGGTAATTGCAGCGACCTTTCCTCTAAGCTCCTTCATAATTTTGCCTTTCTAAACACATCTGTTTCCACGGCATAACGAGGTTTTGCCGTAAATTTCTATTTTATAGGCCATGCCGATTACATGCCAATTTCTCATTCCATTAAAAACTCATTCATCTATAAATTGTCAACATTGAAAATCGTAATAATTTAAATTTTATTTGAATTAGTTAAAAGAGACTCTTACTTTTTTGTGAATCTTAGCACCCTTGTAAAAATAAAACTAAGTGCACACAAAAAGACGAATCCGAACAAATCTCTAACTTAAAAAGTGGAGTTAAACCCGGGGGCAGGTCACACCTATATTTACTTGGTTAGCACCATATGTGCACCCTTTTCTGCAATCATTACAGTGGGCCCGTGTATATTACTTCCTGTGATTGTTGGCATAATGGAAGAGTCGATCACGCGAAGGTTTTTTACGCCGTGTACTCTCAATTCTGGATCGACGACTGCTTGAGGGTCATTACCCATTTTACAGGAACCGGCAGTATGATAAATAGTTTCCATTTTTTGTGTAATAAACTTGCGAATATCCGTATCCGTTTTTACGGAGGGGCCAGGTACTTCTTCATCCCCATGAAATGCCTGCATGGCAGGTTGCGATAAAATGTCACGCGCAATTTTAACGCCTTTTACTAAGGCATCCAATTCGGTTTCATTATCAAAATAATTGGCTTCAATTTTAGGAGGATCAAATGGGTTGGACGTTTTGAGAGTTATTCTGCCGCGACTTTTTGGCCGCATGTGGCATACATGCAATACAAACCCAAATCTTGCCGGGGTAAAGAGACCTTGCCCGTGAGGTAGCATCCTGACGGCTGCAAATTGCAATTGCAAATCGGGTATGGGCTCTGAAGGATCGGATTTAACAAAACCTCCTGCCTCGGTGGGCGTATAAATAAACGGCGGGGTCTTACTGAAGTAGCGGGACAAAAATTTAAACGTGTAAGGTCCTGGCGTGGTGGAGAATGAGGTTTTGGTTTTATCTAAACACCGCAAAATTACATCTGGATGATCCTGCAAATTCTCGCCGACTCCCGGCAAATCGTGAACCACTGGAATTTTTAAATCATTAAGTTCGTCACCTGGCCCGATACCGGAAAGTTTTAAAATTTGTGGGGAATTGACTACGCCTCCACTTAAAAGAATTTCCCTTTTTACGTTTAGGGTAACAGGCCTTTTTCTGTTTTTTAAATCAAAGTATTCCACACCCGTTGCCGTTTTGTCTTGAAATAGTATTTTTGATACATGGGCGTGGGTGATTACCGTGAGATTGGGGCGGTGTAAAACCGGATCCAGATGGGAAGCACCTGCATGGCAACGTTTCCCATCGGGTGTCTGGTTGACCTGAAAAAAATCAAAACCTTCCTGGGAGCTGCCATTTAAATCTCGATTGCGAGAGAATCCTGCTTCCTGAGCGGCTTCAATAAATGCCTCACTCGCCGGAAAATTAAAATTGGTATCAACAACGTTCATTGTGCCTTGCGTGCTGTGGTAGTCATCGGCGCCGCGTTGTTGAAGTTCCGACTTTTTAAACCAGGGGAGAACAGAATCATAATCCCAGCCTGAGTTTCCCAAATCAGCCCAATGATCGTAGTCCCAACGGTGACCGCGGGTGTAGATCATGGCGTTAACAGAGCTTGAGCCTCCTATGGTTTTACCTCTTGGCCAGAAAAAGGCTCTGTTGCCTGTAGCAGGTTCCGGTTCTGCTTTATAAAGCCAGTTGTATTTCCGGCTATTCATTAAATAAAGCATGTTCAATGGATTGCAGCTGCGAATAAAATAGGTTTTATCTGATGGGCCTGCTTCAAGAAGGCAAACAGAGTAATCGGGATTTTCTGATAGTCGATTGGCTAAAACGCAACCTGCTGAACCACCACCGATGATGATATAATCAAACATTTAGTTGATGCTCCTTCTTACGTTTATTAAAAATAAAAGGATAAGCGCTTGATTGTTTTAGTGCTGAGAATATATCGAAAAACGATGGTGTGTCAATTTGTTTTTTTAATACAACATATAGAGGTGTGCCAAATAGGCATGAGGTTTACCACATATTTATCCTCATTACTGTCCAAAATATAGAAAAGGGCCTTACACAATATGATGTAGTTGATACTGCCATACAATTTACCATTGACAAGACAACGAAAATCTTATTTAATTTTAAATAGTTAAAAAGTGACACAAATCAAAAATTGCATGATATACAGATCTGTATAATAACTTTCTACAGAAAGGAGAGAAAGGGTGAAAACAATTTTAACTACAGTTTGCTTTCTTTTGTTTGTTTCATCACTCTGTGGTTGTTCAAAAAAGATTGATGCGTCAAAAACACAGTTCCGAAATAGAATTACTTCTGAAGAATTTAAACAGCTTTTAAATAAGGCTGAACAGGGACATGCCATTGCTCAATTTAACATAGGTACTATGTATTACCAAGGTGAAGGCGTACCACAAAATTATACTGAAGCTATGAAATGGTATAAAAAGGCTGCTGAACAGGAACATGCTGTTGCTCAGCTTAACTTAGGCCTTATTTATGATAAGGGCCATATAGGTATACCAAAGAACAATATAAAAGCATATGTTTGGTATAGCTTGGCATCAGCACAGGGAATAGAAGATGCAAAAAATAATATGATTGTTATTGAATCCCTAATGACAACAGCAGAAATTGCTGCAGCAAAAAAAGAAACTGAAATTATTGTTAACGCACGCAACAAAAAAGCGTTTTAAATCGATTGTCCTGTATTTTTCTTTCTCTTCTTACTTTTTTTAAACCGTTTGGTTTGCGGTTTCTTATTTTCAGCATGTTTGGTTTGCGGTTTCTTATTTTCGGCATATTGAACTCGAATATCTCGACCATCAATTTCCGCACCTTTCATTGTTTTTAACACTTTGGCCGCAACACTTATTTCAACTTCAAAAAAAGAAAATTCCCGCATGATTTCTATTGGACCAATCTTTTCAGAGCTGATTCCAGCTTTGCTGCATAGAGTTCTTATCACAGTGCCTTTATTCAGGTTGTCCATTGAACCTGCATTTAAGAAAAACCGTTTCGATTTTCCAGGGCCTAAATTTTTTTGTTGTCGTTCTCTTTTTACAGGACGATGAGTATCTTCCTTTTTTTTCGATGACACACTTATGTCTTTGGAATCTTTATAATAATTAAGAAAGCGGTTAAATTCAATTGAAACAAACTTTTGAATGAGCTCTTCTTTTGTAAGACCTTTTAATGTATTATGTACCAACGGCAGAAAACGCCCGATTTCTTCCTGATCCACTTCAACGCTTACTATTTTGCTAATCATGGAATAGAGTTGTTTCTCACAAATTGCATGTCCTTCCGGGACTTTTGCATAATTAAAGCTAACCCCTGATTTTCTTTCTATAAGCTGAAGTTTGCTTTTTTCCCGGGAATTGATGATGGCTATGGATGTTCCTGATTTACCCGCTCTTGCCGTTCTGCCGCTCCTGTGAGTATAGTTTCCCGCCTCATCGGGGAGTTTATAGTTAATGACATGGGTGATATTCTGAACATCTATTCCACGGGCAGCAACATCTGTTGCAATAAGAATCTGAATGGATTTGGTTTTAAATCTACTCATGACTTTATCTCGTACTGCCTGAGAAAGGTCACCATGAAGGGCTTCAGCATTATAGCTGTCTTTGATCAGTTTTTCTGCTATTTCCTGTGTATCTTTTCTCGTGCGGCAAAACACAAGGCCATAAATATCCGGGTGATAATCAATAATTCGTTTTAACGCCTGATACCTGTCTTTTTCCATAATGATATAATTCACATGCAAAATATTTTCCGCGCCGCTATTTTTCTTTCCTACGGTTATCTCAACTGGATTTTCCATATATCTTTTTGCAATTCTTGCAACTTCTTTGGGCATTGTTGCGGAAAACAGCCAGGTTCTTTTCTGAGACGGTGTATTTCCAAGAATGGCATCAATATCTTCCTGAAATCCCATATTGAGCATTTCATCTGCTTCATCAAGAACCACGTATGAGACTTTAGAAAGCTTTGCTATTTTTCTATTAATAAGATCAAGCAATCTCCCTGGTGTTGCCACAATAATCTGAGCACCTTTTTTGATCTGATTTCTCTGATTTTCAATACTGACGCCGCCATAAACGGCAGCAACCTTTGCACCTTTTACATATTTGCATAATTTTTTAATATCATCTGAAATCTGCAAACAGAGTTCCCTGGTGGGGCAAATCACCACCCCTTGAATATATTTCAGATCAAAATCAATTAGCTGGATCATAGGTAAACCAAAAGCTGCTGTTTTACCTGTTCCGGTCTGGGCAAGTCCTACAAGATCCCTGTCCCCTCCAATAATTTCAGGAATTGCATCTGTCTGGATGGGCGTGGGTTCAACAAACCCGAGTTCATTAACCGCCTTTAATAACTCGTCAATTAAATCCAAATTTTCGAAACTCATACTTTCCTCAGTCTTTCTAATAATTTTAAACGGTTACAAATAAAAGGTGGAATTGTAACACGGGTAAAACGGTAAGGCAAACGTTAAATATTCCAAAAGCAATATTCATCTAACATTTGTGATCGAACCCCTGAATTTTGAAGTTGAAGACTTTTCTATTGATTGACATCTTGGGAAAAACCGGAATAAAGTGTTAAGGAATTAATAGACGAAACTCTTATACGGCAGTTCAGGATTCATCATGGCATTATTTTGACTGGAACAAAAGACAAATATTCAAATTCACTAAAAGGTTCAGGCAATGACAAAAAGAGAAGAGAGACCCAAACAATCTGTGAGACTGAAAGATCGGATTGAAGCATTTCTGAATAATAATATTACAGCCATTAAAAAAATACCGGCCGCTGATGTGCGTAATCTATTTGAGGATTTGCAAATTTACCAAATCGAACTGGAGAAGCATAGCGAGAAAATACAAAAAACGCACACAGAACTACAGGAGAGTGAGAAACGGTATCGTCTTCTGGCAGACAATGTTTCAGATGCCATCTGTATTATTGATTTGGACCAATTCGTTTTCAACTATGTCAGTCCTTCAGTCGAATCCATTTTTGGTTACACAGTTGAAGAATTTGTGAATCTGACCGTATATGATCTTTTAATCCCTGATTCTGCTGATCACGCGATGAAAATTCTTGCGCGGGAAATTGAGAAGAATAAGTTTGGAAGAGCGAAATCTCAACGACTGGAAGTGAAAATTATTTGTAAAAATGGTTTGACATCTTGGGTGGAGATTTCAGCACGTTTCCTCCGTGACAATAAAAAACAGGTAACAAGTGTTCTTTGTGTCGCCCGTGATATTTCAGAACGAAAAAAGACAGAAAATGCATTGAAGGAGAATCAGGAGAAGTTCCAAAGCCTCTACAATAATGCCCCCGACATGTATTTTACTGTCTCACCTGATGGAATAATAATTTCTGTCAATCAGTTTGGAGCCGATTCTTTAGGATATTCTATAGAGGAATTAGTCGGAAATCCTGTTTGGGAAATTGTCTATAAGGATGATCTCAGGATAATTCAAAACCAGGTGGCAAAAATTTTCAACCAAAAGTTACAGAAAAAGGAATTAGAATTTCGTAAAATACGAAAAGATGGATCTATACTATGGGTACGTGAACGAACAAGATTAATACTTGATGAGAATGACATTCCTATTGAGCTTTGGATAATTTGCAGAGATGTTACAATTTACAAACAAGCTGAAGATGCTCTGAACAACGCGAATAAACGGTTGGAAGAAAAAGTTAAAGAGCGAACCGCTGAAATACACGAAAAGAATACTGCTTTAAAAGTCTTACTGGATCAACGTGGAGATGATAAGAAAAAACTTGAAGAAACAATGATGTCCAATGTGAAGGAATTGCTTATACCAAATTTAACCCGATTAAAGAGTGGTGCGTTAAGCAGCAAGCAACAAACCGCTCTGAATGTTTTGGAAGCAAATTTAAATGAAATTATTTCACCTTTTTCGAACAGTTTATCCTCAAGCTTCATGAAACTTACACCAACAGAAATTCAAGTGGCAAATTTTATAAAACACGGATCATCTTCAAAAGATATAGCCGACTCGCTTTACTTGTCCCAAAGAACAGTCGATACGCATCGGTATAATATAAGGAAAAAGCTTGGACTCAGCAGGAAAAGCATAAACCTTAGAACATATCTTTCATTTCTCACATAATATGTATTTACTGTTTTGTTTTTAAATAGTTATGATTTTTAGAGAAATAAGGCGAACCAATGTTTATGTATATATTTCCCATTGTTTTAATAGTCGGATCGAACATAATTCACTTTCTATAACATTTTAATAAGCTAGGGCAAAGCACATACAGGAGGTAAAAATGAAAAATCTGAATGAAGTCTTGAGAGAACGATGCCGTATAGACACTTCCAAAAATGCTTTTTTAGTAAAACATAATGGTAACTGGAGTCCTGTCACCTGGCATGAAGTAGATGACAAAGTCGAAAAGATTGCATCAGGCTTAATCGCTTTAGGCCTTCAACACGGAGATGCTGTTTCTATTCTGGGCAACACCCGTCTTGAATGGACACTATCCGACCTTGGCGCTTTAAGGGCCGGTTGTGTAAGCATCGGTATTTACCAGACACTTTCAGGAGAGCAATCTGCATATATTTTAAAGGATTCAAGTTCAAAAATTCTTTTTGCCGAGAACATCGAGCAGATTGAAAAGATCAAGCCCCATCTCGATGAACTGCCCATGCTCAAAAAATTTATTATCTGGGAAGGCACAACTGAAGATGAACATATCATTAGTATGGATGCTCTTTTAAAAATCGGTGAGGAACAGCTGGCAAAAGAGCCTGGAATCGTAAGTGAAGCGGAAAACAAAGTAAACCCCAAAGATACCGCCATCATCATCTACACTTCCGGAACCACCGGCCCTCCGAAAGGGGCCTGTCTGTCTCACGCAAACATCCTTGCACAGCTGAACTCTATCGGCGAGATTGTTGATGATCAAATACTTGGCGACATCATGATGTTTTTTCTGCCCCTCTCACATGTCGGCGAACGCGTTCCAGGGCAGTTTTTTCGCATCTACAAGGGAATCACCGCTGCATACGTTAATGATATAACACAGATACTTGATGACATCAAAGATATACGACCCACATTTTTCGGCAGCGTTCCCCGCATCTTTGAAAAAGCTTACGCAAAAATTATGTCTGAAGTCGATAATGCGCCTGCATTAAAAAAGAGCCTTTTTTCATGGGCTGAAAAGATCGGCCGTGAAGTGAGCAGAAAAAAGCAGAAAGGCCAAAGCCCAGGACCGGGCCTCAGCTTCCAGTATGCCATTGCCGACAAACTTGTATTTAAGAAAATCAGGGAGATATTCGGCGGCAGGTGCAGGTATTTTCTTTCGGCAGCTGCGCCCATCGCTGTTGAAATACTCGAGTTTTTTCATGCATGCGGAATGCTGATACTGGAAGGATACGGTCAGACCGAAGTCTCCTGTTTCTGTACGTTGTGCTCCATAGACGATTATTGTTTCGGAACCGTGGGAAAACCGATTCCAGGTGTTAGCCTCAAAATTGCAGAAGATGGCGAGATTCTTGTCAAAGGTGATATTGTTTTTAAGGGTTATCTTAACCAGCCGGACTTGAACAGGCAAACACTCACTGAAGACGGATGGATATATACAGGCGATATCGGCAGGATAGATGAAAATGGTTTTCTCTGGATTATCGGTCGTAAAAAAGAAATTATCATCACATCGTCAGGAAAAAACATTACGCCATCTAATATTGAAAATCTTTTAAAAAACGATCCCCTTATCGAACATGTTATGCTCCATGGAGACAAAAGAAAATATGCCACAGCCCTGATCTCTCTCGAACATGACAGCCTTGTGGCATGGGCCAAAAAAGAAGGATACGATAACCTTGGATATGAAGAACTGATTAACCTGAAAGCCCTGAAAGAAAAAATACAGGCCTCTGTTGACCGGACAAACAGTCAGGTTGCGCGTTTTGAAACAATTAAAAAGTTTGTATTGCTTCCCGCTCCCCTGACAATAGAAACAGGTGAACTGACGCCAACCATGAAGGTAAAAAGAAAAATAGTTGAGAAAAAGTATATGCGTCTATTGGACGAGCTTTATGAATAGCCAGGATGCTTCCCATCACGAATGCTGCTGCGGCGGTCAATGAGATACCCCCCGCTATGTTTGGGGATCAAGGCCTTCATTTGTAACAATTTGGTATCGGAAAGTCCGTTAAACTTCAGCCCGCAGCGTTTGACGGATTTAGCATTAAAAGGGTAATTCACTCCGATTTTAACATCGGATACGACTTCAACGGGTATTAGGTCTAGATAATATCCATCGTCTGCCAGCAAGATATCGATCTTAAAATTGTTAACCGGTGGCATGCTGCCATCGATATAGCAAAAGGAAAAACCCCCGATACTCATATCGACAATCTGACCCATCTTAAACCTGGGCTGTTTAATAATTGTAAATGCATCGGGTGGCACCTTGAATCTTCTGCTTTTCCTCCGGTCATAATACATTTCACATGTCTCTGCCATGACCCAAACACCTCATAATGAATGGTTAATAAAAAATATAACGGGCTTTCAAACCAGAAAATCTTGATTAAGCATAAAGATGCGTTATCGCTAACAAGTTATAATTGCAGTACAATCTTCTGTGAATCCATCAGGTGAAATATCTGATTCGGAAAAATGGGATATGAATTTGTAATTCAGATTAATCCACAATACAACAAACAATGAGCAAATTCAAGAAAAATTTTATCAGAAATTTAATATTTTTTGATTATTAACTAAGATGGCTTCGTAAAAAGCTAAAAGGGCCAGAGACAGCACCCCTTTCTGCTGAACTCCTTTTCACAGACAGCGAGCTGTCCTGAATAGCGCTTTGACTTAGCCCTGACCTTTCCTGCAACTTTTTTAAGCCATGCTTTTCTTTGATAAGTTTTTCTTAAAAAACCGCCCTGACCTTCGTGATACGCAAGATACATATTGTAGGCGTCATTCCCGGCTATCCCGCATCTGACATGGCTCTGGTTGCAGTACCATCCGATAAAATCAATGGCATCTGAAAAATCATTCCTGTCAGCTCCCCAGTTATTCGTTGTGCGAATATATTTTTCCCAGGTCCCGTCCAGCGCCTGTGCATACCCATAAGCTGATGAAGGCCTCGGACCCGGGAAGACAAAAAGACATGTTGTGCGTGGTGGTTTGGCTTCTGCATTGAATTTTGATTCCTGATGCATAATCGCCATGAGAACGGAAATCGGAACTCCCCACCTTTTGCTTGATGAATAAGCGCTGTCATACCAATAGGATTTTTCACGGAAAACACTGCAGATATTATCAGAATTTTTTACAAAACTGCCGGAACCCGCACAACCGGAAAACAGAAAAACAAAAAGAATAAGGCAAAAATGGAATAATGGAAATGGCAAGGCAGCAGCCCTGTTACACTTCAGGTAAAATGACTGAAAAAGTTGTGCCTTTTCCCGGTTCACTTTCCACATCTATATATCCGTTGCACAGCTCAACAATACTGTCCACAAAAGCAAGTCCCATCCCGGAGCCGGGCCCGTCTTCCGAACTTGTAAAATATGGATCAAAAATCTTTTCAATGGTTTCTTCATCCATCCCGCACCCTGTGTCACTGACTGTCAGCATAACATATTTTCCCGGCAAAAGATCATCGCAAGCACCTTTATACTGATTGTCCATCATTATATTTTCGAGTTTAATATCTATAACACCGCCCTTGTCGAGCATCGCATGACCGGCATTGGTGCAGAGGTTTATTAAGATCTGTCGGATTTGTGAAGGATCGGCATTCACCCGACTCTCGGAGCATTCAATGTTTTCACGGATTTTTATTTTGCCCGGCAGAGATGACTTAAAACTTTTCAGGCACTTCTCCACGACCCGGCTGATCTGAATCGGTGTTCTTTCAAGTTCATGCTGCCGACTGTAACTAAGTATATCGACAACAAGGTCCTTTGCACGATTTATTGCACTCATTGCACTGTCGATATTTTTCCTTGGGGGGCTGTTTACAGGCGTATCTAACCCGGTCAATTCAATATATCCCATGATGACTGCAAGGATTTCATTGAAATCATTTGCGATACCACCGGCAAAACTGCTGATGGCCCGCAATTTCCGCTTCCGATGTTTTCTGTTGTCCTTTCCTTTTCCAACTACATTTTCGGTATTTTTACCCAAGGATTTTTCAATCATAGACTTACCTCACGACAATACCCTCTTGATTATATTATTTGTTCCACCGCTCTATCTTATCAAAAGCTTCCATCGCTGCCCGACACAGAACCTTAAGGTCAACCGGTTTAGTAAAATAATCATCGAATCCGGCTTTTCTGCATTCTTCAAATTCATAAAACGACGCATAACCGGTAACAGCAAAAATCACAGCTATGAAATTATTTTTACGTATCGTTCTGCAAAGCTCCACACCATCCATTGCCGGCAATTTGAGGTCAAGAAACATGACCTGATACTTTTCCTTTTCAAGAATTGCCAGGGCCTCTTCAGCACTTGCCGCACGCCGTACAGTATACCCGGCTTTTGTAAAACCCGTCCTGAACATATCGGTAATCATTTCATCATCATCAACTATCAATAACCTTCTGTCAATCATCATCACCTCTGCCCACATTGATTACGCAATGTCAATTAAAGCGTTTTTCTGTATTGTAAAAATCTCTTCTTTACTTCAGCAAGTTCAGCTGCATCCGGATATTTCTCTTTGTTTTCCAAACACTTTGAAATGCGTTCCGAAAGCGGTGGATGCGTCGAAAACCATGATCCTTTCTTTTTTGCTGTTTTTTCCTTGTCCTTCAGCATTTTCAAGACTCTGATGAGTCCGTTTGGATTATAACCTGTTCTGTAAGCGATTTCCATGCCGGACTTATCAGCCTCATACTCCATATCCTGGTCAAGCCCTTTGTCAAAAAGAGTTTCCTGGAGTCCTCCGATCATGCTTCGAAATTTCTTTCCATCCTCGCCTTTCATATTGACGGTTGAAATCTTCCCGACTCCTTCAAAAAATTTTGCGCGTTTAATTGATTGAAGCGCGTGCTTATGGCCGACATGGGCGATCTCATGTGCAAGCACACAGGCAAGTTCGGCTTCATCATTCATTGCTTTCAACAATGCTGAACTGACAAATATAATACCACCGGGACATGCAAATGCATTATATAGAGGACTGTCGATCACTACGAAATAATAAGATATTGAAGGCCTTAATGAGTTCCCGGCGACTGAGTTGCCGACGAGGTTAACATATTCTTGGAGCTTTTTATTCTTCACCGGCAGACCGTACCGCTTAAAGCCTTCAAGGGCAAGGCTTTCTCCTATCGCAAATTCAGAATCATAATCAATATCTGTAGCACTTGCGACGACACTTGAGGCACCCTCAAAAATTGTTTTTGCTCTTTGAATATCCTTGGATTTACCTTTAGGGTCCAATGCTTTAAAAATGTCAAAGGCAAATGCAGGACTTGCGGTAAAAAGGGCAAACGGCCATACAAGTTTAATGAAATCACGTCTATCAATCATTTTGATTCCTTCCCCCGGGCTTTTGATATTAAGGAACCTTTACTCGGCATATTCACCGACCTTCCCTTTCTGTAAAAAAATTTCGATGTCCTTGTCTTTCGTTTTCAGGGCCAGGACAGAGTCAAGTGCTTTCCGGCATTTCTTCGGACTTCCGGACTGTCTGGCATACTCCTCGGCTTCAGGCGAAAGGCCTCGAATACTCCTTGAACTGTCGGCGGAATCCGCCTGAATGCTGCTGCCCGAACTGTCGCCGAATAAAGAACCGAGTGAATCTTCTTCACCATCCTTTTCTTCATCAATCTCGGGCTGCTCCGTTGAAACCATTCCACGGTAAACCCAACCGGTTTTTTTGTCAGGCGTTGACACTTTATACCATCGCTTTTCATAAGTGATTACATCCAATTGCAGACCCGGCTGAAGGTTTACAACAGTCTCTGACGAAGATTGATTTTGGGCTTTAAGTTTTGCCCCCTTGGAAGAAACCCACATTTTTTGAGAAGCCGCACTATTTTGGATAGTAGCAACTAAAAACAGGGTGGTTATGAGTAACAGCATATACCGTTTCATATTATTCCTCTGTATTGGACATAGTTCAAGATTGGATAACAATTCGCTTATATATGAAACAAAATTAAAATTCAATAATAATCACCGGATAATATAAATGCCCCCCAGTATCCAGGATGAGGATATTTGTTTTTAACATGCAGAACCGCAAGACGCAAGCTGTCAGCCTTGTCATAAGTACGGTATCTTCTGTAAAAAGCCTTTGTTAATACAGCTGTAGATACATCGCTAACCCTCCAGAGACTCGATATCATTGTATGCGTTCCGGCATAGAAAAAAGCACGATTTAGCCCTATAACGTCATCTCCACCGGTGACCTTACCGAGTCCGGTCTGGCATGCACTTAAAATAATCATGTCGGCCTGGATATCCAGACCGAAAACTTCCGACGTTTCAAGATTGCCGTCCAGGTTTTCCCCTTTTGACAGCATAATAGCGGAAAACAGCGGGTTTACTGCATCAAATTCGCCATGAGTTGCAAGGTGAATGATGCCGAACCTGCTGATATTTTTCACCACCCATGACTCGGTCGCCTTTTCACCGGTAAGGACAGTAATATCAGGAAAGTTCCATCGGATGCTTTCCACTTCGTGTTCAGCAAAAGGAAGGTTAAGTGCTTCGGTACCCAGATTTGGATTGCCTATTGCCAGCACTTTTGTATTCTTTGCCGCGTTTCGCCTCGTTTTGGTATACTTATAAATGCTCGCGCTCGGAAGATAGAAAAGAGAGAAATCATCAACAAGATACGTTTTGCCGTTGAAAAGCGTCGCAAAAGAAAGATAGTGAAGTGAACCGTGCGGTATTATTCCAAGCTTTTTTACATCGCCAAGATGAGGCATCACACCCGCAATAAGGGTATTATAAAGACTTTGCGACTGATCTTTCAGCGGTTCGAGGTTCTGTATTCTTCTTCGAAAATCAAGAATTTCTTTTTTGAAGGGTTCGGTATTAAGAGGTGTTCTTACAAGCCTGATGCCATCTTCTTTATCCCCTGGTTTAATGACCCAGCAGAAAAGCTCATCGGAAAGAATATAGTACGCAAGCAAGGCAACACCTTCATCCAGCTCAGCAATAAGTTTTTCCGCTTTTAGTGGTGCAACGGAAACAAAAGATGCCAATTGAGGATTTCCTGCCTGGATATCGAGCATAAGATCATTATAGTCGTTATTAAGTTGGTTAAGTCGTTCTCTATAAATCTGCTGTTCTTCGGTTTTTCTTGAGCCGGTAAGAAGTCTCTCGGTATGATCAATCTCCGTCCTTAAAAAGGCCTGCCGGTTAAATAGCTCCTGGTCAGTGGAATTTTTAAGTGAAATTTGCTGGTTTCCGAGAAGATCAATAAAATTTCTTGCCCGTGAGCGCTCGGCGATTTCAAAGGACTCTGTAACTCTGCCCCTGTCGGCAAGAAGCGTTACAAGCGTTTTATAAACAGAGAGTTTGTTGTTTACAAACGATTCTTTAAGCTTGTCAATTTTCAAATCCGCCCGCATTGCCTCAATTTTTTTCACCGCTTGTTTCAGGAGTTTCTCAGCCTCGTCACCTTGTTCGGAAAGCTTTAGTTTTGCCAGACCGTATAAAGACCGCCAACCTGTTTCGGGCATGGACATCTCTTCCGCCAAATTAAGCGCTTTTTTGAATGCCTCCTCCGATGCCTTAATATTCCCTATTTCAGCATATGCCATCCCAAGACCTGACAGGGCTTTGGCCTTATTAATCCTGTTTCCGATGGCGTGCGCCTCTGATACGGCCTCTTGAAACAAAGGAATAGACCGTTCAGCATCGCCCATTTGAAGAAATGTCAATCCTTTGTTTCTTAAATCATATGCAATGGCCCATCTGGATTTGAGTTCCCGGTCTATTAAAAGCGCCTTGTCAAACATTTCCAGGGCTTTCTGATATTGTTCTGTCTCTCTGAAAACAAGACCCATGTTATTATATGTCGTCGCCACTTCGTCTCTTCGGATTTTGTTTTCCCCGGCAACAATCAGTGCCCTGTCAAATTCGCGCATCGCCTTCCGGTTATTTCCGAGAGCCCACCAGATTAAACCGGAGGTGTTTAAGGAAAGAACCTCCACCCCCGGCATATTGTTTTCTTTTGCCATTGTCAGAGCTTTTCTTTGCATCCTGAATGCTTTTTCATAAGCAGCGCCAAACCACGCGCTATTGGCCTGTTCAATAACAATCTCAGCCATGAGTCTTCTGTTGCCGGATGCTTTTTGGGCCTGTGCTTCCGCTTCTTTGTAGAACTTGTCAGCTTTACCAAAATTTCCCATGAGTCTGTAACATCTTCCGATATTGAGAAAAGACTCTGCCGTTCTTTCAACATCATTCATCTCACTGTACAGCGCCAGGGCTTTTTGATAGTACTTTATCGCAACAGGATACCGGCTCAGACGCAAGTCGTATATTCTTCCCATATTTCTGTACTGGGCTGCGGTCATACTTGATCTGTTCTGCTTGATACCTGACGATGCTACATAGCTAAAGGATTCAAGTGCCCGTTCATATTCTGCGGCATTTTCCAGAACTGTCCCCAGACTTGCCATTGCATCGGCTTTTTCCAAATTTGCCTCAAGGTTTTCGAAAATCTCTACAGCCTCATCCATTACCGGAAGAGCTTTTCCGTAGTTTTCGATTTTCGCATAGATAAGGCCTTGATAGAGTAATGCTTCTGCATGCTTTACGGTATCAGGACTGCTGTGCTCCAATGTCTCTGAAAGCATTTCAGCAAATTCGGCCGCTTTCTTAATATCCCCTGCCTTGTATGCACTCTCACGGGCATATCGATATAAAGACGACATGTATTTATTATAAAGATCATTTTTTAAGGCGATCTTTACAGCATCTTCAAAATATCCAAGCGCCCTTAAAAACGATCCGGCATCAAAAGAGGTTTTCCCTTTTTTAACATATTTTGCAAAACGTTTTGATGCAAAAGCCTTTGCTTCATCGGGCTTCATGCCTTTATACCCTAGCAGTATCCATTCCTTCCCTTTTCCGGTGGTCATATTGCCTGAATGTATTTTGGCATCAAGGGCTGATGTTTTCTTATATTCATTCACAAAAGCATCAATAAATTTCGTGTCCCCTTTGCCTGAAAGAGATACAAGAATGGAAGGGCATCCGTATATGGCGGACAGGTGTCCTAACACATAAATATCATCAGGTTCAACGTCTGTGAAGAGAGCAAGTGACAGGCCGGGTTTATTTAATAAATACCTTTCAAGCCTCTGCCGTCCAAAATCGTTAATATCACCAGAATCGTTAATATCAATTGCAGGGTAACTGAATGGCCGTTTGCCGGCTCGAACCGGAACAGAACCGGCTATGAGCACTCTTTCCGACACGATTAGCGTGTTGATATTATCTTCAGGCTTAAAGATTGGTGAATAGCCTTCAGGCAAGTTGGTAGCCCTCGGCAAAGACAATAAATTTCCCTTAAAGGGTCTGCGATTCATAATTGATCGAACAAGGTGCGCTGAATTTAATGCGCATGGTACCCTATAAGAAAATGCCGACGTATCTTCACAGACAATATATGGAGAACCAACGCCGTCAAAATCGATGTCGTTCAGCGCCTCATGATAAGATGAATGCCTTGAAAAATTAATCCCTTCCATATCCACAACAAACCTGCATATCGGTTTTTCAATGTTGCCGGACATTGGAGATGCAATATTAAAAAGCCTGACAAGCATTCCGTCTTCGGAAAGCGTGTCCATGACATCGATGTCCTCGAACGGCTCAGGGCCTAATAATGTTACGATATCTGCCGGAATATTATCCGGTCTTGAAAAATATATCTCTTCCCTTTTCTCTCTATACAGCCGTACCAACCGATTGTATTCACTTAAAAGACGACTGGCGGCTTCTTTATTGTCACTGGCTTCAACATCTTCGGCAACATCTTCGGCGATTGCTTCGGCATGACAAGCAATACCAAGCAGGATAATTATTTTTTCCTGCATGTCTTTATCGGATATCATGCTGATCACTTCCGGCAGTTTCTCCAGGTTGTCTCCTGCCCTCAGCTTAACCAGTTTTTCCTCATCGTTAATGCGCTCCTTAAAGTAGTCCTTTTCACTCCCCTTGGCACTTTTGAGCTTAATTTTAAGATCGCTAATTGCTACCAGTCTGGGATATAAGTCTATATAGAAATCCGGGTTATTTTCACAAGACGTTCTAAAAATAAAAGCTGTCCTGTTAAATCTCTCCAATTCGGATAGCTTCTCCATCAAATTAAAAGCGCCTTCAATATCCCCCTGGTCCGACAGCTCAATTATTTTCCCGCCGAATGTTCCGGTAATTTCAAAGGGCCCGCAGCCTGCTCTTGTAATCATCACATTTTCAAGCTTCAAAAGGGCTTCATTATATCGTCCCAACCCAGCAAGTGCCCGCCACTCAAGATCAGGGAGAAAGCCTTTTTGAATAACTGCAAGGGTGGACTCATAATGTTGTTTGGCTTGATCGCCTTCACCGAGTTGGCGAGATACATCGGCCATATTCAAATGAAGTGTTGCCTCCAGCTCAATCTTCTTTCTTTTACTATAGTTTCCAATACTTTTAAGCGTTTTAATACCTATTAAAAAATGACAGATTGCCTTTCGGTATTGTTCTATTTGCTTTACTGTCTCAGCAGGTTCTCTTCTATTACGTTGACCCATGCTCATCCAGAAAACACCCATGGTGTTGTGATATATCGCCTCAACAGCTCCTTCTGATGCAAAATCAGAAACCCGCAGAAGGTTTGACGCTTTTTTGTCCAGATCGGAAAGGAGACGAAGGCTGTCATTGAAATCCCTGCCCCCGGTTTCTTGATCAGGCATTTGGCCGGGTATTTTATCTGGCACCGAAACAACAGTTACCCGGCCATTGCCGGTTCGGGCAAGCACATGCGCCATGTTTGCCACATTAAGAGCGATGCTCACGCTGTTTTTCATCCTCAGGCAAAGTTCTGCAGAACGTCTGAAATATTCGAAAGCTTTATGAAAATTCTTCCTGGAGGTTGCAATGAGTCCCGCCCTGTGAAACAACAACGATACGCCGAATAAATCACTGTCGGATATTTTTATTCCTTGTTTGTAAACCTTGAGCTGTTTTTCTATAGCCGATTCAGCAGGAGCCAGCCTTCCGAGTTCAAGGTATATTCGTGAAATGAAAGTCTCTGCCAACCGCTTTTCCTGCTCAACCGAAAAACCACGTCCCGCAGCTGTTGAACCGGTTTTATCGATTGAAACCTGAAGGTCCAAGTTGATCAGACCTTCTTCTGCTTTTTTCTTCTTGCCCGCGACACCGTATTTCTCGACAAGTTCTGAGGCTTTAATAAAGTTTTCTGCGGCCACGCCCAGAAGCTGCTCTTTTTCTTTTCCAAAAAGTGTTTCTGACTGCCGATACTGATTATAAGCGATGGATCGCCTGTTTACGGCAAGATTTGCCTCAAGGTCCAGTTTTTTATTTAACTCAAACGCCTTTTCAAATGTCTTGACCGCTGCTTCCCAGTTCCTGTCTTCCTGGAATGCAAGGCCCAACCGGTCCAGCACTTCAGCCTTCATACTATCCAGGTGCCCGGAATATTCAAAATCATCTAAAGCATCAGGCGGATCAATTGTGTCTTTTATCAAAGCAAGGGCTTTTGAAAATGCGTCGATGCTCTCCTTGTTTTCATCTACCTGAAATGCTGCCATTCCAAGCCGTCGGTAAAACAGAATCTCTCTGTCCTTATTGTCGAAAGGTTTGCCGATTTCCTGAAGGTCTTTGTAAATAGAAAATGCTCTATGAAAATGTCCTAATGAAAAATATGTGTTGCCAAGGTTAAGAAGAAGGTTTGCCGTATTATCAGGATTAAGTTCTGGGTTATTCAAAAAATATGCCTTTTTATAACTTTCAAGCGCATTTTCAAGATTTCCTTTTTGATTATAAACATTTTCCATTACTTCAAAAACATAACCGAGTGTCTGGTGAAAATATTCGATCTGCCCATTCATATTCACAGAACGAATAAGCAGTTTTCGAGCCTCTTCAACAGATTCCTTGGTATCAATGTATGTAAGACACAGACCAACACAATAAACAGCCACCGGATCATCCGGATATTTTTGGAGACGCTGCCTGTAGTGTTCCAAAGTCTTTTCCATAAGATTAAGCGAAGCCGCGCATTTAATGTACCCTCTGTGAGCTTCAACAATCGATGCATCATAATCGATCAGTTCGCTGAATCTATTCTGAGCTGTATATACTTCCCCTAACCTGTACAGGTATTCCCCTGCAGCAACCGATTTTCTTATATACCCCTGTTTTGCAAGTCTTTGGATTTTATCTTCGGCCGGACGAAAGCTGATCTCCTTCTCATAAAGTTTTAGTGCTTCTCTAAATCTCTCTTCCTTGAACAAAATCTCTGCAAGCGAAAAACGGGCGGCGGTCTGTGTTTCTGAAGCCGGAAACTCGTCGAGTACGCGTCGATACACATCCTTTGCCGGAGACCATCTGTCTTCAGCAAAGTAGAGGTCCCCCGCCCTGTTGAGCGCGCCCATGGCAAGAAGAGGGGCCTTATCCTGATTTTCCTCTGCGATTTTTATAAGCTGGTCAATTTTTCTGTTAAAGTGTTCATATCCCATACCTGAAATGGCTTTATTCAATATACTGCCGACAGCTATTTCAGCCGGTCCGCTCTGGTCAGGATAATTATGAATGATAGACATATAAAGAGGGTAAACCTGATCAACACTGCCGATATTATCGTATATTCCTGCCTTCAGAATCATTGCTTCTGCAACTTCAGCTCTACCTGCAGCTTGGGATTTTTCTTTTTTTTCTATTTTATCAAGAATTTTTATTGCTTCGAGCAGTTTTTCTGCGCCCCCAGCCTTTTGAAGCAGCTTTGACGATTCTATGCCTGCTCTTGCTGAAAGAAGTTGATATTCATGACCTGAAAATGTATTAAGTTCTTCTATGGCCTTGGTAACAATCTTCTCCCTTGCTGTACTGTCTGCTGTTTCTTCCATCATCATTTCTGTTTCGATCGCTATCTTTTCAATACCGGACAGAGAGTAATAAGGTTCCACGCCCTTGCAGTCCATCCTTACCTCATCAAAAACCCTGACTGCGGCATCGGCCATCTTCTCTTTTCGATACATCTTCCCAATCCAATATTTCGCACACGCTGCCTTATCTGGTTTTTCATCTGGTTCTGCCTCTGGCTCTCTGGGGAAATTTCCAGGCACAGCGTAATACAGCAGTATCTTTAAATATGGATTGGGTATATACCTTTCCATAACTTCTGCAAATTCCAGTTGTTTGTCGGCATTTTCCTGTCCTGGAATCATTCCCTCTTCAGGTAAGGACCAACTGTTTGGAATGCCCGACAATCTATCCGAAATATAAAAAAGCCTTCCACCTGCAGTAATGAGGTTTGTAATGTGTTCGTTTTCAGGTGTTACAGGATAAACCTTCAAGTTTTCATCTTCCACACTGATTTTGTATGCACTTGCCGTATCTTTTTCGGATATCGAACCATCACGGTCGGAGTCCATCGATACTCGCGAGAAAAAAATTATCTTGCCGTCACTTGACCATGACGGGGAAAAGTCAATAAATGGTCCTTCTGTGAGTTCACGAACGATTTTTTGGTTGATGTCAAACAAAAATATATCTCCTGAAGGGTCTTTATCATAACTTACAAAACAGATTTTTCGTCCATCCGGGGAAACCGAAGGGAATGAGCCGTCACAATTTGTTTCAAGAACAGAAACTTTTAGAGACTTGTTGTTCGGATTAAGGCTTACAATCTGCTTAAAATTATTTCCAGGACGTTTCTGGTGAAAATATATGATATCGCCGTCAGGCGCAAAACATGGCCCTCCATCTTCAGTGCTTCTGTCTGTGAGTCGAAAAGGACCGGCGCCCTTGTTATTAAGATCGAGGAAAAAAATGTCGCCTTTTACATCATAGCCGGTTCCAGTATAAACAATAAACCTGTTGTCAGGAGAAAAAGCCGGATCGGTTTCTGTAGAAGGGTCAGATGTCAACCTTTCAGGTAATATCACCTGTCTCGGATCTGCAGATAATTTCCACAGATCTGTAAAACCTTTTCGGCCAGATGCTATGACCATGTAATCTCCGTTCTGCGAAACCGTCATCGACTGAACCGGGCTTGTCTCGAATGTTATCTGCATCGGCAATGCAATATCTTTAATGCCGCGCTGAAAAGAAATTGCATAACAAGGCAATATCAGGAAAATGATAAAGATGATGGAAATGATGACCGCTATTCTTTTACTGTCCATGACCCGTCTCCGGTTTCTAATTTGTCTCCGGGTAATGCTTTCTCAGCGTTCATGCCGGCAAATATCTCTCTTATCTTTGGCATATCCTCATCTGAAAGCGTCTCGTTCATATCGATTACACGCTGCATGATCGTTTCCCTGGCTTTATTTGTATGGGAAACAATGGAAGCAAGCTCCTCTTGTTTTATCCCTTCGGCAAAGTCCTTCAACTCTTCAGGGATTGAATCCTTTTCCATACCCAGAACCTCTGTCAGCCCTTCTCTGTTTTCCCCTACCCATCCAAGATCTTTAAACCGCCTCAGGTCATCTGAA
This sequence comes from uncultured Desulfobacterales bacterium, assembly GCA_964617785.1. GTDB lineage: Bacteria > Desulfobacterota > Desulfobacteria > Desulfobacterales > SURF-7 > JAFDJC01. The sequence continues at coordinate 21,836 of CAZTYY010000006.1, forward strand.
TGAAAATCAAGTATCTGCATGGCTTCAACAGCATCTCTGCGTCCCCTGCTCTTCTTGGGCGGAATTTTCATTTGCCCTTTTTCGTCAACACCACGAACTGAAGCTGCCAGAAGCATCTCCCTGTCCAAAGCGTTATATGTTCCAAGAATCTGATTTTCGAGTGCGGTCCGCTCACTCATTACCTCGACATTTACACTGGCGAGTGTGCACCCCTGAATAACAATAATCACTGCAAACAATATTTTTTTCATGGCCGTACCCTCTTTATTCAATTCTATTGACTTTCAGCTCCCCATCTCCGATCTCAATCACATTTGACGATGCGATTCCAAGGATCTTTACAACGGGCTTTAGGCCGGCAAGATACCCGCCGTACTTATCAATGCCGGGCAGCTTGGTAATATTCAACCTTTCCAGCCTAGGAATTTTTACATCAACGCCTTCGATCGTCAGCTCTCCTCTCATTGACAAACTTCCATCCTTGATTTTAAGTTCCATCCATTTTGGAGAGCCTTTCTTTAAAAGCCTTCTCTGTGACACAATCGCTTCATTACTCTCACATGGATCCATTGCGTAAAGAAGACGCTCAAGAGCTCGAGAACCGATATGAGTAAACATTAAATGATTTTCCATTTTTTCAAGAAAAGTATCTATGTCGTCTGTAATCGGCAGGTAAAGGTTTACATTACCGCTGACTTCGGTATCTTCTGCTTCCGCTATCTTATTTTGACCAGGAAGTATGGTTTCGAAATCTATTCCCGTGAAGTTGATAATGACTTTCAGAAAAAACTTCTCCTCTGCCTCACAGATTTTTATTGCTCCTGAAACAGTCCCTCCAAATATATCATTCTGAAAACGTTCGATTCCGGGCAAGCCCTTTTCAAGGATAACATCAGCCTTAAACATCTCTATATTAACCGGCACAGGCCCTTTTTTAATATTCGCAGAAGAAAAACCAATTGTCCGCTCAGGGTTAAAACGATTTTTATTTGCAGCGTAATGCCATTGACTTTTTCCTGCTGCGGCTTCTGTTTTCGGCATGATTTCAAAAGCGTTTTCCATAACCCTTGTAGAAAGAGGCCTCATTCCTGGAGTCGGCCGACCACTATCTTTTTCTTGGGCTGAAACAATCTGATATCTTTTTTCTATATTCAATCTGCCGTAAAAATCGTTGATTGTTACGACATCCCCAAACGCCATATCGGTTTCGGACACATTGGCCCATATCCTGGCATCGGCCATCTTACTGGGCAACAATCCAAGCATGATTCCTGTTTCCATTGCTCCGCTGCACTCAAGGTCGTTTTTTAACAGTTTTATACCGGACATATCTTTTATGCGAATCAAGGCATGCAAATTACCTCCTGCTTTGGTCAGCCATGCCTGCGGATTTTTCTGCATATTTTCTTCCAGTACTTTATCTGCCCCAAACAAGGTAAAATTAACAGACTGTTCAATCGCAAAAGGTTCAATGGTCACGTCCTGTGCAAACCTGATTCTTCGAAGTCCCTGATGATCGCCCTTAATTGATACATTCACAGCTATGGGTGCTTCCATGCCATAATCCGGAACCCATCTAATATCTTTAACAGAGATATTTCCAATAATCTCCCCTGTATTTTCTTTATGATTATACACATAACCGATAAAAGGAGATGCGGATATGGCTCCGACAGTGATAGTCTTTCCGTTAGAAAGCTCAACATTTGTCTTCATCTTGTTTATACTGCACGCAATATCGGCATGATCGATAAATGACAATGCTTCTCCTGTGTTGATTCCTGAAATAGATGCCAACAGTTCTTTTTCATTCGAATTGGGAAGTCTGCCTGAAAACCGCCATGCCAGAAGGACGTCTCCTGACATTTTCACCCTGCTTTTGTACTCGCCAAAAAGTTCTTCAGGTATTTCACCAAGATTGATATAAAGGTCACCTGTTGTTTTCAGTTCGGCTTTTGCAGCATCTCGAATTTCACCGTCCATTTGGACTTTTAGAAAATCTCCCACCCTTAATAGCATTCTGCAATTTTCAACATCAAAACTGTTCTGGTTGTTTGCGTTAAAAGTATTCTTAAAATCTGCTTCAGCGTCCTCAATGGTAAATACCATATCATTAACCGACAGTGTCTTTCCTTCATGCTTGAGATCAAAACCGGGCAGTTCAAGTGCCAGCGTCTTGATGCCTATCTGGTTTTTTTCGGCACCAGCTCCGCCTACAAATCGGATGCTTCCTATTTTTACATTCGGATTAACATCCCGGGGCAAATCATCATGAAATTCAAAGGGAAAGTCAGATGGCAGAAACACTTTAAAAAGTTTATAGATCTCTTCCAGATTAAAGTATGCGTGACTGATAACCGCATCTGCTTTCGGTTTATCGGATGCCAACCCGGAAACTCTTGTCTGCCATTCTACGATGCTGCTTTTCAGCAACTTGATGTGACCTTCATTGATCTCAAAAACACCATTGTCCGCGTCAAAAATTCCCTTGTTATCAATTGTCAAATCCACAGGTCCGAACTGCTTATTCTTTACAAATTGTCCTGAAGCATAAATTTTTGAAGCGTTTATATCGGTATCAAATAATATTCTCTTCTCCGAATCCATTTTTGCGGCAAGGTCAAATTCCAGTTGTCCGTTAATTGCCGTATCCTGAAAGTCATCAGGTAAAAAGGGTTTTGCTGCCGCAATAACTTTTTCTAATGAAACATTGATTTTGCTTTTCATCCCTTCTTTTCCAAGATCCCCGTCCATTGAAAACTCAACTCCGGGCATAGTTCCCTGTACCTCTATAAACAAGTTTTCCGGTTTTATTTCTTTTGGGATGCTTCCTGTCTTTTTCACTAAAACAGCTATCCTGCAAGGAAAAGCTTCGCGTCTGTCTATCCGAACATCAGCATCAACATTCAGTGTCACAGGGATGTGATAAAGGGACGGCATATCGAAATGGATCGACCCGTTATCAATGTCAAGCCGCCTTTCACTCCTTCGGTCATCAGCAGACAGAAAAATCCGGTCAAGATGAATTTTCGCATTGATATCTAAAGGAACGGAAAAACTAAAATCTCCTACTCTCTTTTTGGGTAACGGCTGTTGCGTTAACGTTTCTTCATCTTTTACATCTGGTTTTGCATCTGTTTTTTTGGGGAGGAAAAGTGTTTCAAGATTGGTGCGCCCATCTCTGTCCCGGATATAGTTGAAGTTAATTCCAACTATCATCACGTCTATTGCAAAGCGTCCCTTTAAAAGCTCACGGATATGCGCTTTGATACCGGCATATTTGATACAAAACATCGGTTTTTCTGAAAAAGACGGATCGTCTTCCAAGAAAATGTTTTCCATAACAATGCCGTCAGACCAGGACCATCCCAGCGTATTTATTCTTACTTTTCTTGTTAAGGCTTGACCCGACAGGTTTTCAGCATATGCTTTGAAAGCGCTGGTCGATACCAGTTTCGGAAGCAGGAACAGACTACTAACAAGAAGGGCTGTAATGAGTACTGCGACAACAGTACATGATACAAATAATTTCTTTAACAATTTCCTCTTCACAGGTATTTGTGAATGTTTGTCCATAGGTTTGATATTGTTTCAATTTTTAAAATGTCGGAAAAAACGGCTCCCGGTTGGACCTTAAAGAACCCATTTTTCGATTATATCAAATACAACTTCCCGCTTGATAGGCTTTGTAAGATAATCATCCATTCCGGATTCAAGGCATTTCATTTGATCTTCTTTTTGAGCGTTGGCTGTAACGGCTACTACAGGGATATGCTTTTTCCCTTTTATGCCATCACTTTTATTGGCCTGTTCATCGGTGCCTGACTGCGATTTCTCCCATTCACGAATAGCTGCTGTTGCCTCCATGCCGTCCATTTCAGGCATTTGAACGTCCATCAATATAAGATCATATTTCTCGGGTTCTGAAATAAAAAGATTGAGAGCTTCGCGTCCATTATTCACTATTTTCACACTATAGCCGGCCTTCTTAAGCATTAAATCCGCCAACCGCTGGTTAACCGGATTGTCTTCCGCCACAAGTATTCTTATCGACTTTTTCATATCCTCACGGACTGAATACTGTGTCATGATCCGGCGTCCTGTTATATTCACGGCATCTTTTTTCCTGCTCTGAATACCTACCAGCTGTTTAGTCATCTGTAGAAGCTTGTTGTTTTTCACAGGTATGGTCAGGAAAGCGTCAAACCCTGCCTCTTCGCAACGTTTTGCGCATCCTGACGAGGGAAAAGAAAGTGCAAAAAACTTTGTTGATGAAAATAATTCATCTTTCTCGCGTACTTGTGATACAAGTCTGAATCCTTTATCTCCTGTATCTCCTATGTCCACTATGCAGATATCGACAGGCTGATCTTCATTCAATGCCTGTAAAAGAATATCTAAGGCATCAGAAACTTCATCAGACTGAACTGTTTCCATCCCATCGGCTTCAAACACCCCTTTGATACTGTTTGTATCAATATTGCCAAAATTGGCTATCAAAGCTTTTTTTTTCGTCAATATGGCAGGGCTCGTTTTTTCCGTATCAAAACTATCCGCTTTCTCCATAAAGGCTGTAAAACAAAAGCTGCTCCCTTTATCCGGCTCACTTTGTAAGGATATGTCTCCTTTCATGAGTGCAGCGATCTTCTTGCAAATGGAAAGTCCCAGGCCGGTCCCCCCGTATTTTCTGGCAATAGAGTCCTTTTCCTGCTGGAACGGCTCGAAAATATGCACCATTCTGTCCGGAGAAATACCGATACCCGTATCCCTTACAATTAAGGTCAGCTTTTCCTTTCCATCTTCTGTTTCTTCAATATTAAGGCTCAGCTCGATTTCACCAGATTCAGTAAATTTCACCGCATTTCCTAAAAAATTAAAGAGGACCTGCCTCATCCTTAAAGGATCTCCGCAAATTTTTGACGGCACATTGTCGCCTATTCGGCACAGGAGTTTAATCGGCTTGTTGTGAATTCTCGGACGGATCAGTTCACATATATCATGACACAGTACTTCGGGATCAAAGTTAATGTTCTCAAGGCTCATTTTCCCCGCCTCGATCTTTGAAAAATCGAGTATATCATCAATCAGTGCCAGAAGTGATTCACTGCCGGCTTTTATGATTATGGCATATTTGCGTTGTTCATCATTAAGATTGGTATCTGTCAACATGTCGGCAAACCCGACAATACTGTTTAAAGGAGTTCTGATTTCATGAGTCATACCGGCAAGGAATTCTCTCTTTGCAAGGGAGGCTGATTCCGTCTTTTCAGTCATGCTGTCTGGTTTTCCAATTGCAGCCTCGAGCCTCTTGTTGGCCGCCCTCAACTCACTCACAACTTTTTTTTCACGGTCAACCCTTTCTACCCTGGCTGCCATTTCAGCCATGTCAAAAGGCTTTTTTATGTAATCAGACGCCCCGGCACCTATGATATCGGCATAGATATACAAAGACGCCTTTCCAACCATAATAATAAAGTCGATATCAGGATAAAGTTTTGTTGATGTCTTCATGAACTCAATGCCGTCAATATCCGGCAAGACAAGATCGGTAATGACAAGATCACACGGATAGTTTTTCAGGTTTTCAATGGCTTCCCCGGCATTCGAAAAATCGCGGCATGAATATCCCTGTTCTTGAAGAAATGCTACGGCAGAAGATCGAAAGTCAGGATCACCATCAACCATAATTATTTTCTTGATTGCACGATCAACCATAAAGCAATAATTTATCCTTTAACCCTCTCCACGTATAAGCCGGTGCGTGTATCAATACGTAAGACCTCACCTTCTTCAATAAACGGCGGCACCTGGATAGTTAAACCTGTTTCAAGTGTTACCGGTTTTGTGCTGCCGGAAGCAGTATCTCCTTTAGCCCATGGCTCAGCTTCAGCGACCTTTAATTCTATAAAATTTGGAAGTGTTACACCTATGGGACGCCCATCAAAAAGCAGGACTCTGCATATTGTGTTCTCTTTTAACAGCTCTTTAACATCCTCAATCTGCTCCTTGGTAAGAAATTCCTGTACATATGTCGACGTATCCATAAAACAGAAACTGTCACCGTCCGAGTAAAGATACTCCATCTCCGTCTCTTCGAGGTTCGCTTCCTCGAGTTTGTCGCCGGACCTGAATGTCTGGTCGACCTGAGTCCCTGTCAACATGTTTTTAAGCTTGCATTTATAAAGAGCCTGGCCCTTACCGGGTTTAACGAACTGGAATTGGGCAACAACATAAGGGGTGCCGTCAATCTGGAATTTTAATCCTTTTCTTAAGTCACTTGCTTCAAGCATTGTATTCATTATCCTCCATAAAAATCATTTTCCGCCCGCCTGGCCTCACTCACAAAACGGGTTACTCTTTCAAAGTCTTTCTTAAAACGGATCGGCCGCCCCTGTGAATCGACAGCATTGGTCAACGTACAGCTGTCAACACCAAAAGGCCGGGTCTGTTCTATACAGTCATAAACATTGTCAGGCGAAATACCACCGGCCAGGATAACCGGCTTGCTGCTCGCTTTCACAAGGCGCGCTGCGGTTTCCCAGTCACAAGTTTTACCTGTAATACCGATAAACCCCTGCACCGGCTGTTTCGCCTCATGGTCCGTATCTCCTGTCATCATTGTGTCCGTCAGGAAGCAGTCACTGAAATGTTCAAATATTTCCTTAACCCTGTCAAACGAAAATTCGTCCTTTATTCCGGCAGCCGGTATCGGTATTGACCTCATTATCTTGACTTCAGAAAATCTTGCCATCACACCTTTCTGGAGCTCAACCAGCTGCCTGCATCCGTTTGGTGTGCCGTCAGGCATTACAATTGTTTCACAAAAATGAATAATACCCGGTTCGTAATAATCGATCACCCTGAATACGGAATCCGGTTGACTGAAAAGCGGAATAAGGCTGCTTTCGGCATCAGATGTATTAACCAACCTGACCGCCTCTCTGACAAGGGGGACTTTCCATTCTGATTCGGACATAATCACACTTCCGATACGATCAACCCCTGTTTCCACCATCAATTCAGCTTCATTAGGTTCCTGAATTTCATATATCTGAATCACGATTTTTGCCATTTGTCTTGCCTTTTTATTTTCAGCCCCTTTATTTTTAGAATTGATAGCATATTTGCATATTATGAGCAACTTGTTGCAAAGATATTTTACCTCAAGTCACAGGATATTCGATAAAAACAGGATATCATTACAGATAGCTCATATTCGATAACTTATGGAGATTTCACCTGGTCATGACACATCGCGTCATTTCCTTCCTTGCCTTTGAGATCCGCTGCATTATTTTTATGGTAGTTATGACGTAAACAGTCATTCCATTTGTCTACACAGACAAATAACAAAGGGAAAAGATAATAGTACAAACTTCGATTTTGAAGATTATTTTAAGGTTACCGTTGTATAAACAAATTGACTAATCAGCAATATATCAAACGATAACAGTTAAATAACTAAAGCCGGAAAAGGAAATCCTTTCCGGCTTTTTTTATTTGACAGTAATTCGGTTTTATCTTACTAATGACCGAAATGGAAGGGTCAATATACCCTTCCAACAGACTTATAATCCGAGACGCTTACACCATCAGGCATACATGCGCTCTATATCATCGGAATATTTGTCATAAATAATTCTCCGTTTGAGTTTCATGGTGGGAGTTAATTCACCGCTTTCAATGGAGAATTCTTCGGGGGTAATTGTAAATTTTTTAATCGTCTGAACCCTGGCGAGTGTCTTGTTAACTTCATCTACCAGTCCCTGAAGATGTTTTACGAATTTATCGCATTTGGCTGCTTCGGCTGCATTTTTCGCCGAACTTCCGATGGATGCTGCTTCGCCAGCTACTTTTTCCGGATCAAGTGTAATAAGCGCTGTCAAATATTTTCGCCTGTCGCCGATAACCGTTGCCTGACTGACCACCGGTATGGCTTTAATCTTCCCTTCAAGAAGCTGCGGGGCGATATTTTCTCCTCCTGCAGTAATAATCAGCTCTTTCTTGCGATCTGTAATTTTCAGAAAACCTTTGGAATCGATTTCTCCGATATCCCCTGAATGTAGCCAGCCATCAGAGTCAATCGTCTTTTTGGTTTCTTCCTCGTTTTTAAAGTATCCCATAAATATATGCCGGCCACGCATCAAAACTTCACCGTCATCGGCAATTTTTACTTCTGAATTTATCATTGCAAGTCCGGCGGTTCCAGTTACATAGTTATCAGGGGTTGCTACAGTTCCTGGGCCGGTACTCTCACTCATACCATACACCTCAGTGATAGGAATGCCGAGGCTCAGGAAAAATTCTAATGTATCCATAGATATTGGGGCTGCAGCCGAAACAAATAACTTGCACCTGTCCAAACCCAGTTTTTCACGTACTTTGGAGAAAACCAGCTTATCTGCCAGCCCATATAAAAATGGCTTTGGCCCACCTTTCTGATCGGCGTAACCTCCTTCCAGTCCTTTTTTTCTGGCCCAGGCAGCTATCTTCTTTTTAAGAGGCGGATTCTGCGCACCGGCAGCCATCATTTTTGCCTGAATTTTTTCCCAAACCCTCGGTACTCCCAAAAAAAACGTCGGTCTTACTTCAACCAGGTTTTCTCCCAATACCTCCAGGCTTTCGGCAAAATATACTTGCAGACCGATTGCTGAAGGGCCGTGTATGCTGATGATCTGTTCAGCGATATGGCTCAGCGGAAGATAGCTGACTGCGATGTCTTCATGGGTGAGCTTTACATTATCAGCAAGCGTTTTTGCTGTCCATGTAATGTTATCATGGCTCAGCATTACTCCTTTAGGATTGCCGGTGGTTCCGGATGTGTAGATAAGGGTGCAGAGGTCTTCAGGTTTTTGGGCATCCATTCGCTTCTGGAGTTCCGCTTGAGATACTTTTTCTGCAATCCCGGGCAAGTCTTTCCATGAATATACCTTCTCATCAGCATCAGAGCCATTCATCATTACGATGGCCTTCAGTTTCGGCAAGCTGTCCCTGATCTCCATGAATTTGGCCAGCTGCTCTTCATTGTCAACAATAGCAATGGACGCCTCGCTGTGTTCGGTAATGAAATGGCACTGTTCAGGGCTGTTTGTGGCATAGATGCCTCCAGGAACAGCGCCTGCGAAAATAGCTCCGTAATCGCTTATAATCCATTGAGGACAGTTTGCGGCGATAATGACAACCGCATCTCCCTTCTCAAGCCCCAGCGCCATAAATGCACGTGCTGTCACCTGAACCTGGTCGTAATAATCCTTCCATGTGGTGGATTCCCATACATTGTTAACCTTTATAGAAAAGGCGGTCTTGCTGCTATACTTGTTGGCTGTCTCTTTCATTGCTTCCATTACTGTTTTTTTCATCATCTCTCCTCTTTCTTTCATAAAATGGCTGGCAGTTTAAAACCCAAATATTAACAAGAAGGACTGAACAGGTTATCTATAGTTCGGGCAGATCATTGTTGTCAAGACTGTATCTTGATTTTTAACCAGATCATCGTTTCCTGCAATCAGCAGTGCTTTCCGGTTATACCCTCGATCTTCCTGTAAAAGAACTTGATTTTTTTCTGCTATGCAGGTATTGAGCTTTCTCAAATGGATAAAAGGATTTAATAGAATAATATGATACTTATTATTGACTTTGGATCACAGTTTAATCAGTTAATCGCCCGTAGGGTAAGAGAATGCAAAGTATACTGCCATCTTGCGCCACCAGATATTAAAATAGAAGAGATCAGATCCCTTAACCCGGACGGCATAATTCTCTCAGGTGGACCGTCAAGCATTTATGATAAAAACAGCCCTAAAATCGATAATGCTGTTTTTGATCTGAAGATTCCGATACTCGGCATCTGCTACGGCATGCATTTTATGATCAATGCCCTTGGAGGAAAAGTCCACAAGGCTAAAAAGCGTGAATACGGTTTTGCAGAGCTCAACATAAAAGACCATAAAAACATTTTCAGCAGCATTGATAAAAAAACAAGCTGCTGGATGAGCCACGGCGACTCGATAGAAAAACTTCCAAAGGGATTTAAAGCAACCGCCAAAACAGAAAATACGCCAATAGCTGCTGCTGCCAACAGCCGAAAACAGTTTTTCGCCCTTCAGTTCCATCCGGAAGTCGCGCACACTCCAAAAGGAAAGGCCATGATCAGCAATTTCCTTTTTGATGTATGCGGATGCGATCGAACCTGGACCATGAAAAACTTTGCAAAGGAGAGTATCGCCAATATCAGGGATACAGTTGGAAATAAAAAGGTTATTCTGGGACTGAGCGGGGGCGTTGATTCATCGGTTACCGCCCTCCTGATTCATAAAGCCATAGGCAAAGATCTGACCTGCATCTTTGTGGATAACGGTCTTTTGAGAAAAGACGAAGCTGAAAAACTGAAAAAAACATTTAAGCAGCATCTTAAGCTGAATGTCAGATTTGTCAGCGCAAAAAAGAAATTTTTAAATGCCCTGGCCAACGTGGAAGACCCTGAAAAAAAGCGAAAGATTATTGGTAAAATCTTCATTGATGTATTTGAAACAGAAGCCGATAAAATTAAGGGTGCCGAATTTCTTGCCCAGGGAACCCTTTATCCTGATATCATCGAATCGAAATCTGCTTTTGGCGGCCCGACATCGGTTATTAAATCGCATCATAATGTAGGCGGACTGCCAAAGAAAATGAAATTAAAACTCATTGAGCCGCTTCAGTACCTTTTTAAGGATGAAGTACGCCTGCTGGGTAAAGCACTGAAACTTGATGAAAACCTGGTATGGCGTCAGCCTTTTCCAGGACCCGGCCTTGCTATTCGTGTCATAGGAAGCATAACACAAAAAAAGCTCGAGATACTAAGAGAAGTCGATTCCATTCTCCTGGATGAAATTAGAAAAGAGGGTTATTACAGGAAACTATGGCAGTCTTTTGCAGTTTTGTTGCCCATTAAAAGTGTCGGAATCATGGGCGACAAGCGAACCTATGAGAACATTGCTGCAATCAGGGCTGTGACCAGCAAAGATGCCATGACAGCAGACTGGGCTAAACTTCCGCATAAACTTCTTGGAAAAATCTCAAATCGAATAATAAACGAAGTGCAGGGAGTAAACCGGGTGGTTTACGACATCAGCTCAAAACCTCCCAGCACAATTGAGTGGGAATAGATAATAATGGATGAAAAAGATAGTTCCCGTTTTAAAATAGGATTTGATGATGATACTAAAGAGAAAGTTGAAGTCCGGGCGACATCTCCTCAAACAATAGCTGGCAACGACACTCTGACAATAGACAAACTGAACCGTAAAATCACAACCATTGCCGTAGCCATTCCCCTGCTGACTGTTATCCTTTTTATATTTGCCTATGTAGACATTAATAAAAACGTGACAGATATTCATGCCACAGGTATGGCAAATTTTAAAAAGCTATCACATGACCTTGAAAAAAGTCTTTCTGATCTTTCGACAAAAAGTGCAAAATTAAAAGAGATGGTTGAAACTGAAACCAGTGCCTTTGAGAAGAAAACCAATCTCTTTTCAGAAAAGTTAAACAAAAATGCAGCCGGCATTAACAGCCTGGACAATAAAATTAGCGCTTTAAAAAAAGCCGATGAATCAAAAACAGATCTAAAAGATTTTCAGTCTTATGTATCCAAAATGGAAAAACAAATCAGCTCTTTTAAATCTGACTTAACGTCAATGAAAAATGAAAGAAAAGCCTTCAGGTCAGAAATGGAAGCAGAACTTTTAAAGCTTCAGGATACACTCGGCAATATGTTTGAGGTTTTACAAAAGCTGAAAATTGATATGGTATCTTTATCTGAAAATCAGGTAGACAAAGAGACACTCAACAATGCTCTTCAAAGGCAGCACGAAAAATATCGGCATGAGCTTGAAGTTGTTTCAGAAAAATTTGAAAAACAGTTATCCGAAATCCCTGAACCATCGCTCCAATCAATAAAACCCGATTCAACAAAACCCGAACAGATAAAATCCGAACAGATAAAATCCGGCCCGGCTGAAAGCAATCTGATTGAAAAGGATATATCCGGTCAAAGAAAACCGGAATAATGATAAATGCAAAAAACAGGCTGCCGTTTTTATGGAACCCTTAAAAGAAAAAAGCAGTTATCTGATCGGTGTTATTTCCGACACACATGGTAAACTTTCAATTTCCGCACAGAACGCTTTTCAAAAAACAGACCTTATCATACATGCAGGCGACATAGACTCAAAGGATGTCCTTGAAAAACTGGAATCCATTGCGCCGACAATTGCTGTGCGCGGAAATATGGACTTCAAGCCGGGTGTTAACAGCCTGAACAAGACGGAAACAATTCAAGTGGGAGATGTCACCATGCATATTCGTCATATTCTGGAAAAAACCAACTCAATCCCTGCATCAGCAAATATTGATGCCTTTATCTACGGCCATACGCACAGTCCGGTAGCTGAATGGGTTGACAATACTCTTTTTCTGAATCCGGGAAGTGCCGGACAAAGGCGGTATGGCAAACCGCTTACAGTTGCTTTGCTTAAAGTCAGGAAAAAAAATCTCTCATTTGAATTTCTAAAAATAGAAGGGAATTGATCAACCCTTCTTCAACCGATGGTTGCGCTAGCGTTGTTAATCACCGGTATAGCCGCAGACTCCGGTCCGTGGTGAGTTGACAACCGGTAAAAACATTTCATTCTCGCATTCGTGAGTTTGAAAACACTTTTCACACAGCCAGCCCCTTTCATCCCACTTGCATTCGATGCAAATCTGGATGGCTGGCTTGCCGTTACATTCATCACAAAAAATTATAGGTTGCGCATTTCTTACGACCACCTGCACTTTTTTGTTTTTTTTTATGGTCCCATGATAATAATCAATAGCTTTAACAGTAAGTTCAGTGGTGCTACCAAAATCAAATTGATACATTAGTTCCGCTCCTGGTGTAAATACGTCTTTAATGGTATGGCTCATGTTGATTTCATCACCATATCGCTGATGGGAAAATGAACTCAGGTGACCGCAGCATTCAAGCCAAATATCCCTTAGAAATGCATCAAGATTCTTAAGAGTCGCATTCTCAGATATTAGCAAATGTAAAAAATAATCGGGATTGAAGGCGGCGTATATATTCAGATAAAGCAGGGGCGATGATTTGACTTTTGATTTTTTCTGAAAGTGTTTGGTTATACATGATTTAAGGTGTCTTGTTAGCCCTTGACGTGTGAATTCGGAATCACACAAACTACATTTTGATTTGGGTGTTTGATATTTCATAACATTCCTTCTTGGCAATCTACTGGTTATATAAGGCGTCCCCTACAAGCGAATTGTTCGCTCTCAATTTTGAAAGCAATCACCTTCAACAAATATTTTTACCCTTTCATCACCCCACGTTTTAATTGTCGAGCTCGACTCATGATAATGTGAAAAAGTTCCAAAGTGAACTGGAAGAATTATATCGGGCTTAATGGTATCAATTACCGATTGCAAAGTTTTTATCGTGAATGTAAATGGACCGCCAAAAGCTCTTTGAAATGGTGCTCCAATATTCGGTATTAATATATCCGCTTTATAACCGTGTAAGGCATTGATTACTTTCTTATGACTAACTGTATCACCAGAAATATATATTTTTAATACAGCATCTTCATTTTTTATTGTAAGCCAATAACCATTGCCACCACCAAGAAAAAACGCCGTTAAGGGGTTACTTGCATGCACTGTAGGCATAGTTTTTATTTCAACTGTCAATCCTTCAATTTTGAATGATAAAACTTGACCCCATCGAACAATATTCAAATTTTTAGGGTTAATTGTCTGTATAACTTTTTTCGCTTTTTTATTGGCAACAATAATTGCTTCCGGATTGATCTTTGCCAGGCCATATTTATCCAAATGATCTTCATGCTCATGTGAAATTAGCCATATATTAATATTTTGAAAATCGTCTTTTTCAAATACCGGATCTGTTATTCTTTTGCTCTTAAAACCAGGGGCATACGTCTGCACGGTTCCTTTTGGGCATAAAACAGGATCGCACGCTATCTTTAAATCATTAATATTGAGAACCCAGGTAGCACCCCCTATCCATTTAAAATGAATTTTAAATTGTTTATTGTTTTCCATTTTTTATTCCTTTTCAATTCTATAGAATATTTGTTTCATTTTCACGAGAGCGTAACATTACGCATCACCGGCGGCGTGAGCCGTCCGGTGATGCGATGGTTGGAGGATTTTCTCCCATTTCATAGGGTAAGGTCGGATCTCAATTTTTACACTGAATGAAACAAGCGGTTACACAGATTTCCTGTTGCGTGCGTTAACAATAATTTCCATATACTCTTCCTGGTTCATTCCAAGTCGCTGCAAGGTTTCATCCAAAGGAATGCTGTTTTTATCATACCCCTTTTCTTTGTATACACTGTCCGTAAGCTTATCATATTGCTCAAGCCTGTATTTTTGAAGGAGGGTAAGCATTTCCTCATCGGTTTTTGATGTCAAATCGATCCCTGCCGTATCTTGCAGATACGACTCGTAATAGTCCTTTCTGGACTGGAACTCATTCATAAAAACAGGTGACATGGCCCGAAGGGGTATGGTATCATGCTCTCTTGTGCCATATCCTTGCCGCAGATTGATCAGCTTATGCAGCAGATAGCAACGCTCCGAATCACGAAGCAGGTCGTCAATGGTTTTTTCCGTACCCAGGGTTGCATTGACCAGTTCCAGATAGCATTGTTCAATCGTAGGCATGTTCTTGGCCGGATCATCTGTTTTTGATGCCTCCGGGTGTCGTACATCAATCCAGGGGAGCTTACATAACCCGACAATATTAAACCAGGTTCGAAAAAGAGGAAACCATTTTAGCGCCTCCGCCTTTTTCTCAAATGTCGGCAGCTCCTTATTGATCTGGTCTATTCCGATGAGCCAGGCTTCGTCATGCTGCGGTCCTTTGAGAGCAAAACCGTATCCACCCTGTTGTGCAAGGGATTCCTTGGTGATATACATGGAAAACTCAAGTCCTTTGGTTTCCATGCCAAAAAGGGAAAGCTCGTCACGGATATCATCCATTGCCTTGCCGTTTCTGGATGCTTCACGACGTGCAATCCAGGTTTTCATATGGCGAAGGCCCCGACCTGCCTCTTTTGGGAAACCAGGTTCGCCGTTAGCAATTTTATGTAGGAGTTCAAAAACGGTTTCCGGGCTGTTCCACTTCAGTTCGATCCCTCCGGTATCCTCTTTTTTCAGAAAGCCCCTTTCATATGCCTCAAAAAGAAATGACATGACAACACCTGTACTGATGGTATCCAGTCCATATTCATCACAATACCATGAGTATTCAAGCATGGCGCTGATATCGAAAATTCCGAGGTTGGTGACAGCTGCCGCGGTTTCATACTCGGGCCCATCAACCGCCACGGTTTCACCTGCCAAAGGTCCGGTGGTTAAGGTATGTTTTTCACATCCCTTTGTGCATGAAAGTGTGCAACCCGCAAAACAGCCATCCGGGTACTTCTGTTCAAACACTTTGTTTTCAAATATGACACCGGAAACTTCTTTTTCGCGGTCATCAGATCCATACTGATAATTGTTTACCGGAAGAAGGTGGTGGGAGTTCATCATATCCAGCAAGACGGTGGTTCCCTGCTGTGCAAGTCTCATCTGGTTTGGATCAACTTCCCGGATTACCTGGCGGATTTTTTTACCAGCCTTCCGGAGCCTTTCCCTGTCAGCCGGTTTGTTGGAGTTGCCTTGGGCCAGGTCATATTTCACGACAATTCCCCACAATCCCTTCTTGCGCATTACAGATCCCAGCCCGCCGCGGCCCGCTTGTTTAGCGCGGCACCGATTTCGTCTTTGATCAAAATAGATGCTGTTAACACACCCAAAATGGGTATTTTCAGCGCCCACACCCGCATTGACAAAAGCAATGCTTGAAGCTTTGCCATCGCCCTTCCATTGATCCACAAGATGTTCAACTTCAAATAAGGCATGGCTGGTTTCCGGGGCATCCTGTATACGGATTGTTCCCTGTTCTCCGTCAATAAACACAATGACGTCCTTGTCACTTTTTCCGGTAACGGCAATGGCGTCAAACCCGGACTGTTTTACCAGCGGGAAAAAATATCCTCCCACATTGGAATCACAGAATGTGTTGGTAAGTGGTGAGATGGATCCGATGATAAATTTTCCGGTTCCGGCAAAACCGCTTTCTCCACAAAAAGGTCCGCCTGCAAGCGCCAGAACGTTTTCAGGACTGTCGTATTTAGTGTTCGCATTGGTGCCGTCAAAAACAAGTTTCAGGCAGTAACCCCGACCTCCCACAAACATATTTTGCATGTCTTGGGAAATATCGGATATGGAGATATTTTGATTTCCAAGGTCTATGTTTAATAGCTTGTTGGAATACCCCTTCGTAATCTTTGTTTTTTGATAATGAATTGCTTCTATTGACATTTATATTTCTCCTATAACGAAAATTCGAATCTGTTCTACAAGTATCTTTACATATTCAAGAAACGATTGTATGTCAAGGAAATAGGCCTGGGTTATATTTGACGTGATCGAAAAATGATAAAGCCGTGGAAGGCGGATCAAGTTCATAGCCTCTTCGATGCCTTTTTCATCAATCCAGAATAACTAACAATAGTTGTTACAAAAAGAGTACACGTGTTACCAAAAGATAACAAATCGTATACCTGCTTCATCGATGAAATACTATCGGTAAATCGAATATCTAATTAAAATAGGCTGTTAAATATATTTGACTGTTTGGCATAAATATTGATCTATACAATTCAATACTACTATTTTTAATAACCATATGTGGAGCTTAAAAATGAACACCAAATCATTCGTTATAAAACTTGTTATGCTTATAGTTATTCTTGCTTCTGCTTGCGATGAAGACCAATCGCCTACATCTAACGATTCAACGCCTGCCAGTGCAGACGATAATACTTCACTGACTGCACCTGACAATTTAGAGACAAGTGTCATTGCAGATAACACAGTTGCCAAAGAGGAAGTATTAAGAAGCATTCCTGATGAATATATAAATTATGCCCGTAATAATTTCCATATTGCATACCAACACACATCACATGGAACACATGTTTCAAGAGGAATGTTCGGACTGCAGGATTACAAAGATGGTGATGATGTGCTCTTTGGCATAACCGGTGATGGAAGTCCTGTAAGTGGAAAACTTGATTTTCATGATTATGCAATCTCAAGTTATCATGCACCTGATGAAGATGCTGCTGATTTAAGCAGAAATGAAACAGCTTTTATCCAGGCGACTAGAAACTTTCTTGATGATCCTGCCAATTCAGATGTGAATATCATCATGTGGTCATGGTGTGACATCAGCAGTCATAATGTGGCAGATAACTATCTGCCTGGAATGACTACTCTTATTTCAGAATATAGTCCCGGAGGATCAGAAGTGACTTCTGAAAGACCTGCCGTAACTTTTATTTTTATGACTGGTCATGCCACTACCAATAATAATACCGGTACACGGCGGCCAAAACCACAGGCAGAAGAAATAATAGCATACTGTGAAGCAAACCATCAGTTCTGTCTTGATTACTATAGTATCGATACCCATGATATGGATGACAATTACTGGGAAGATACCGGTGATGATGGAAATTCCAGTTCTTATGAAGGCAACTTTTACTCGGATTACCAGTCTTCCTATGCAGAAGGTGAATACTGGTATGAAAACAAAACAACTCCCAATGGTTCTGTCGATGAAGGTGCTCACAATACCCAACATATTACTGCGAACCGAAAAGCCTATGCCATGTGGTGGATACTGGCCCGGATTGCAGGCTGGGATGGAACACGATAAGAATAGAATAAGCGTAAAATATATATAGTGTAGAAGCAATAAAGTGAATATCAAACCAGCCGGAAAGGGGGACTTCCAACTGGTTTGATGTACATTATAATCAAAGGAGATATGGAGTCAAACCTTGATTAATGATTTTCATTCGCGACCTTTAGGTTTAGGCCGCCAATTCTTTGAATCCACCCATCCATTTGATGCATCGCTAACTATGTCAAACCTTGGAACATAAGGCTTTATATCGATTAAAGGTGTATTGTCTAAAACATCAATACCTTTTATCTCTAATACATCATCACGACGAGATATTATGTTAACAATAGAAATGCCAATTCCATTTGGTCGGCAAGGGTGCCTTGATGCA